>JBOFIL010000319.1:0-2910 GCA_051650165.1 Allobosea sp. | reverse complement strand
TCGCGAGGCAGGTGAAGGATGCGCTGGCGGGGCCTGTCAGGGCCGCGCCGAAAATCGTGATCGAATAAGCCTCAGAGCCTGACGCCAGAGGTGGCGAAAGCGGATTCCGCCGGCTTCTGGAGCGCGCCGAGCACGGCGTTTGCGCCAAAGGCAATCAGGATGGCGACAGCCATGGCAGACCAGAATGAGCTCATTTTTCCCTCCAGTATGGGCATTGAGTTCGCCCTTGTGCGATTGAGATAGAGCCTTCCGGCCAGCGATTCAAGCTACTCCACCGTCATCCCGGCTGGAGCGAAGCGGAAGGCCGGGATCCAGCTTCGGGATGGCGATCAGGAAAGTGGGATCCCGGGCCTCCCTGCGGTCGCCCGGGATGACACCAACGGGTTCTGTCAGCTCAATCCGTCTATGAGGACTATCGCGCCAATTTCGCCAGCGACTGAGCCTGCGCCAATTCCTCGGGCGTGTTGACATTGAAGAACGGATCGACGGGCTCCGTGGGCCATTCCGCGCTGGCGCAGCCATGGCGTGCGGTGAAGCGATCAATCTTGCGCTCGTTCTCTTCCACCAGCGCCTTGCGCAGCGCATGCCGGATGCTGATGGGCCAGAGCCCAACCACCGGATGAGTCCAGCCGCCTGATGCCGCGCAGGCGAGCGGAACACCTTTCTCGTGCGCCGCTTCTCGCAACCTCGCCACCAGATCATGCGGGATAAAGGGCGTATCTGCCGCCACGCTGACAAGCGCCTGCACATTGGGCCGATGCAGCGCTGCCCAATCCAGCCCGGCGAGGATACCGGCGAGCGGGCCAGCAAAATCCGGCACATCATCCGCCACCACCTCAAGCTGCCATCTGGCAAAGCGCGCCGGGTCGCCATTGGCATTGAGAATGAGCCCCTCGCATTGGGGCTTAAGCCGCGCGATCACATGATCAAGAATCGGCTTGCCCGCCAGCTCCAGCAACGGCTTATCACCGCCGCCCATGCGCCGAGCGAGACCACCTGCGAGGAGAAGACCAAGGGTATTCTCAGTCATCTCCGCCTGCCCTCTCGCCTGCCCCTTTGCGACGGTGTTTGGCGCTCTCATCCTCGATGTAAGCCAAATCCTGATCGAAGATGATGCGCTCCGTGCCGGCGAGTGCGACGAAGCGCTTGCCACGCGCCCGCCCGATCAGGGTCAACCCGGCCTTCTTCGCCAGCTCCACGCCCCAGGCTGTGAAGCCGGAGCGCGAGACCAGAATGGGGATGCCCATGCGCACGGTCTTGATCACCATCTCGGAGGTGAGCCGGCCCGTGGTGTAGAACATCTTGTCGCCGGCATCGACCTTGTGGCGGAACATCCAGCCGGCGATCTTGTCGACGGCATTATGACGCCCGACATCCTCCATGTAGACAAGCGGCTGATCCTGCCGGCACAGCACGCAGCCATGGATCGCGCCGGCCTCCAGATACAGCGAGGGCGTGGTGTTGATGGCGTTGGTGAGGCTGTAAAGCCAGCTGGTGCGGAAGGGCGAAGCGGGCAGCACCATGCCGTCGATCACCTCCATCAGATCGCCGAAGGCGGTGCCCTGCGCGCAGCCTGAGGTTTGTGTCTTCTTCTTCAGCTTGGCCTCGAAATCGGTGTGCGCATCGGTGCGCACCACCACCACCTCAAGCTCCTCGTCATAATCGACGCCGGTCACCACATCATCGGGCCGGAGCATGCCCTGATTGAGCAGATAGCCGATGGCGAGTTCTTCCGGGTGATCGCCAATCGTCATCATGGTGACGATTTCCTGCGCGTTGAGATAGAGCGTCAGCGCCTTTTCGGTGACGACGCGCGTTTCGACCGGCTGGCCGGATTGGTCGATGCCGGTCACGGTGGTCGAGAGCCGCCCATCCAGCGGATTGGGCCGGATGAGATAGCTGGGGCTGGCCTGAAGTTTATCGTTCATCAGGCCAATGCGCCTTCAGTCTGAGCCAGCTTCAAGGCAGCCAGCCATTGCTCAACTGCCTCGACTGTCGGTGCAATCACGACATAATCCTCGCCGGCAAAAGCTATCAGTGCCTCGCGCAAGTTAGCCCGCACGCAAGTCAGCACTGGCACGCCGGCCATGATCAGCGCCGCCATTTCATCGCGCAGGCCTCGCCCAAGACTCTCCTGCCGGCCAAATTTGTTGATGATCACAAGGTCGCTGCCCTGATGCCGTTCAGGTGCGAGCAGCGCTGCGGCTTCAGCCAGCCCGGCGACATCGAGCCGGCAGCTATTGCCCGCGATGATGCTGGCATCAACCAGCGGTATCTGCCGGCCGCCATGATCGCCGATTTCTTCCAGCGCCATCGAGAAACCGGGCAGCGCACAATCTCCATGATTGTGCTGGATGAACCCAGTGACCTTCAGGCCATGTGCGCGGCAAGCGACAACCAGAGCTGCCATGCGCGCATCCGCCGGCTCGCCATGCTCTGCGATGATCACCGCCAGCGGCTTTGCCAGTGCAGCACTGTGAGGGGCGGAGGTTGCAGGGTGCGTTACGTCACTCTTCACGTCATGGGTGCTTTCAGCAGACAGATGAATGCTCAACATAGGGCCATGCTGCAGGGAGCCAAGCGCGAAATTGGTGGCATGCATCCGACAAAAAGCGCGGATGGGCGCATTGCCGATGAGGTTTCTCATGCAGCGATTGCGGCCATGTGTTGCACTGCAACCATGGCGCCGAAAGCCGGCTGCCCCTATTGTGACCAAAATGTGGGCAGCTCCGCCCGCGAAGCGATGACTGAGCCATGGTGACACCACCGATCGTCCCTACCCCACCCGTCAGCCGGCGAGCCAAGCTGGACCCGACGGCTGATGCCGCTGCGCTGCTGCGACGCATTGGCTTCGGCACATTGACGCTTGCCTTGCCGGTGGCCGCGCTAGTCTCACGCCGCGCTGGCGTG
>JBOFIL010000318.1:0-1842 GCA_051650165.1 Allobosea sp. | reverse complement strand
CGACCAGCCCGCCCTTCACGCCATGCAGCCGCCAGCCGATGAAGGTGGCGAGCTGCTGCGCCTCGGGGCCGGGAAGCAGGGTGCAGTAGTTCAGCATATCGAGGAATTGCCGCTCCTCGACCCATTTTTTCTCCTCGACGATCATGCGGTGCATCATCGCGATCTGGCCCGCTGCCCCGCCAAAGGACAGGAAGCCGATCCGGGCCCAGAGCCTCAGCGCTTCGTTGAAACTCGGCGAAGATGCAAAGTCGCTCATGATGCCGGCCTTGCCTGCGCGCGCGGCCAGTTATGCGCTTCATCCGCAGCATTCATCGCCCACGAAAGCAGCCCGTCATAGAGAACGAACCCCTCCTTCAGCAGCGCATAATCATCATCGCCATGTCGTGCGGAGAGGCCGAGCGACATGGCCAGCAGCCCGGCGCATTGCGGGGCTAGGTCCAGCCGGTCTGTGTCAGCGCCGCGAACGACGTCAGCGACGCGGGCCAGCGGGCCAAAACTGCTGAGCCCAAACTCGCGCAGCAGCACATCGAAGCTGCACAGCTCGCCCTCATGCTCGAACAGCCCGCCGGGCAGATCGTAAGAGATGCCGTCTTCACTCGTTGCTACATCCAGCACCCAATCGGGATCAACGAACAGGAACTGCGCCTGCGGATCGAGAAAGCGCGAGATCAGCCAGGGGCAGGCAATGCGGTCGATTTTGGGTTTGCGGCGCGTGACCCATGTTGTCCCGCGCGGACCCAGCTCCACGCCGCGCGCGTTCATCGACACCAGCGGCAAGCCGGCAGCAGTCCAGCCATCATAGCCATCTTCCAATGTCGAAGCTGCATAACCCTCGCTGCGCAAAAACGCCGCAAGCCGCTGGCTGCGGTTATGGCCATGGGCGCAGGCCACCACGATGTCGCGTGTATGATCGAGGCCGGCCAACAGCATGGGCCCGGCACCATGATCGGCGATGCGAGCTTGAGGGATCATCTGGCCGGAAGTGGTGATGATGTCGCCGCGGCGGACATCGAACAGCACCGGGGGCTCAGGCCCGAGAAGACGATTGAACAGCCAAGCGGAAGACACAGAAAAAGGCGCGCCCATGCGACAATGCTCCTTGAAAAGCATATCGGTGCAGACTTGGGCGATGGCCTCAAGGGGCGTCTGCGCTTCCTGCCCCGCCTTCTATTAAGCGCGCGATGGAGGCTTGGTCAATCCATTCCACCAATCTGCCGGGCAGCGCTGACCGCATATCGTCATGCGCACTCATGGCTGGTCATGCACCCTGCGCGCGGCCATGATGATGAGGCGCGAAACCCCGCAGAATGGCGATGAACGAGCACGCAAGGCAGCCCGCCATCACCAACACAAGCCGTGATCGCCTGATCGGCATTGCGCTGATGTGTGGCGCGCTTGCCTGCTTCTCCTGCCTTGATGCCTGCGCCAAATGGCTGGCGCGGGATCTGTCGCCGCTGCAGGTGACATGGGCGCGTTATGCCTCAAGCGCGCTGATTGTTTTCCTGATCCTCAACCCGGTAAGCGTGCCGGGTGTGGCCCGCACAAAACGGCCCTGGCTACAGGGGTTTCGCTCGCTCCTGCTGCTGGCCTCGACGGCGATGAATTTCACCGCCCTGCAATATCTGCAACTGGCAGAGACGATCTCGATCATGTTCATGACGCCGTTTCTGGTGGCATTGATTTCAGGGCCATTGCTTGGCGAATGGGTCGGCCCGCGCCGGCTCATCGCCATCTGTATCGGTTTTCTTGGCGTGCTGGTGGTGCTGCGGCCCGGCCTTGGCGGCCTGCATCCGGCGGCGTTTCTTTCCGTGATCGGGGCCTGCTGCTACGCGGTTTTCAACC
>JBOFIL010000317.1:0-9477 GCA_051650165.1 Allobosea sp. | reverse complement strand
GGCGCAAATCGTGGATCGCCTCCCGCTCAAAGCCACGACGGCGCAGCCCCGTGATATTGAGGCCATTCAAATGGGCAGGCACGCCGACAACCATCCCATACGGAATGACATCGCGCCAGATCGCAGCCATCCCTGAGGCAAAGGCATGCTCGCCGATGCGCACGAACTGATGCACGCCTGCGCCGCCGCCAAGGATGACATAGTTGCCGACATGGCAATGCCCGCCGAGCATGACATTGTTCGAAAAGACGACATGATTGCCGACAATGCTGTCATGGCCCACATGCGAATTGGCAAGAAAGGCGCAATTGTTGCCGACGACGGTCTTCATGCCGCCGCCTTCGGTGCCGGGGTTCATGGTCACGCCTTCGCGGATCACACAAGCAGAGCCAATCTCAAGCGTGGAGGGCTCGCCTTTGTATTTCAGATCCTGCGGCGGGTGACCGAGGGACGCGAAGGGATAGACGCGGGTGTTCGCGCCAATGGTCGTGCGCCCGGCTACCACCACATGGCTGACAAGCTCAACGCCATCACCCAGAACGACATGCGGGCCAACATGGCAGAAAGGGCCGATCTTGACGCCCTCTCCCAGCACTGCACCGGACTCAACAACCGCCTGCGGATGAATCATCGCCACGATATTCTTCCTTTCACGGCACAAGCAGCATGGCGGAAAGCTCCGCCTCGGCCACGAGCTGATCGCCGACATATGCCTCGCCGCGGAACCAGAAAATGCTGCGGCGGTGCGCGATCTTGCGCATGCGATATTGCATCTGGTCGCCCGGAATCACCTGCTTGCGGAACTTCGCCTTGTCGATCGTGGTGAACAGCACCGTTGGCGTGCGGCGCTTGTCTTCTGACATTGCGTGGACAACCACCGCGCCAGCCGTCTGCGCCATGCCCTCGATGATCAGCACACCAGGAAACAGCGGCTTTCCGGGAAAATGCCCCATGAACTGCGGCTCATTGGCGGTGACATTCTTGATGCCGATGCAGCTATTGTCGCCATCAATGTTGATGATGCGATCCACCAGCAAAAAAGGATAGCGATGCGGCATGTATTCCAGAATCTTCTGGATATCCAACATGCCAAGTTCGCCGGCTACGCCCGCCTCGCCCATATGTTCAGCCTCCCATATCTCCAGCCCATCAAGCGGCCACAGCTGCCCTGCGTCAATCGCCTTGAGGCTCAGCGCCGCTCAAGGGGCGCTCCAGCATTTGCTTGAGCATCGCCGTTTCTCGTAGCCACTGCCGCGCCGGCTTTGCCGGCGAGCCACCCCATTTCTCACCACGCGGCACATCCCGCATCAGACCTGCCTGCGCCGCAATCTGCGCGCCTGCGCCAATGGTCAGATGACCGGCAACGCCGACCTGCCCGGCGAGAACCGCGAAATCCTCAAGCACGGTCGAGCCGGAAATACCAACCTGCGCGATGATCACGCAATGGCGACCGATCACGACATTATGGCCGATCTGTACCAGATTATCGATCTTGGTGCCCTCGCCGATGATGGTGTCGCGGCTCGCGCCGCGATCAATCGTGGTGTTGGCACCGATCTCGACATCATCTTGAATGATCACGCGGCCGATTTGCGGCACCTTGATGTGCCCCTTCGGGCTCATGGCAAACCCGAAACCATCCTGCCCGATGCGCACACCCGGGTGGATGACGACACGGTTTCCGATGAGTGTGCATTGCAACGTGGCACCCGAGCCAACCACACCATCACGCCCCATCTTGACGCCCGGCCCTATGACCGCCCCCGCGCATATGATTGTGCCTGATCCGATCTCGACATCCGGGCCGATCACGACACCCGGATCGACAGTCACGCCATCTTCGAGCCTGGCGCTGGGGTGCACAATCGCGCCGGGAGCAACGCCGCTGCTGGCCCCGAACATAGAGCTGGGGCGCGCAGCCGATGGATAGAAATGCTGCAGGGCCTTGGCAAACAGATGGTAGGGATAAGGTGTTTCGAGCGCAACGGTGTTCGCGGGAACACGCTGCACGAAACGTGGACCAACGAGACAGGCAACAGCCCGCGTTGCTGCCAGCTCCCCGACATATTTTGGATTGTCCATATAGGCCAGATCAGACGGACCTGCTGTTTCCAGCGCTGATAAGCCCTCGATGCGTCGCGATGCATCGGCTGTCTCAGGCAATTTCAGCCCGAAGGCAGCAGAAAACTCCCCCAGCGACAGGGATGCAGCGCGGGGGAAGAAGCTCGACTGTGTCATGGGAGGACAAGACCCGCCACCCGCAGAGCGGGCGGCGGCCTTTCAAAAGCGTGTGCCGCCGGAGAAGCGGAAGGCCTGAAGCCGATCGCCGGGGCTGTAGATCGAAGAGTTGGTGTAAGGGTTGTAGGTCTGGCCGCCCTTGTCGCGCGTCAGGGCGAAAGCATAGTCAAAGCGGATCGGCCCAAGCGGTGATTGCCACAGCAAGCTCACACCGACTGACGAGCGCAGCACATTACGATCCCGAACCAGCACGCATTCCGGCTGAACATTGTTGCGGGCGCAATCAAAGACGCCATTGCGGTTCAGATCGAAGCGCGTCGACCCCTGATAATCAAACAGCGTTCCGGCATCGGCGAAGACTGCACCGCGCAGGCCGAGTTCACGTGGCAGGCCGAAGATCGGGAACTGGAGCTCCACAGTGCCGCCGAAATAGGTGGTGCCGCCGAGCGCGTTGCTGCTCGGGTCGCTCAGCACGTCGCGTGGGCCGATGCCGTTCGACGAGAAGCCACGCACCAGGCTGGGTCCGAGGAAGTAATGATCCACAAGGCGGACATTGCCGCCGCCAATGTTGGAGATATGACCACCCTGCACGCGGAAGAGTGTCACGACATCATCGAAGACCTCGCGGTAATACCGCATGTCACCGGCGACGCGCATGAACTTCGAGTCACCGCCAAGACCGGCGACTTCGGGCTTCAGCTCGGCGAAGAGGCCATTGCGCGGGTTCACGGTGTTATCGAGCGCATTGTAGGTGAGCGTGATGCCAGCCAGCGACGTGATCGTCTTGCCAGCCGCTTCCTTCACAGCAACGGACGCCTCGCCATTGTAGACGCAATCCGGGTAGAGCGCCGTGCCGTCCGGGTTGCGGGGGGTCACATTGGCGAGGGGATTGGTACAATCATTGTAAGGCTTGTCGCTGGTGTTGGGAATTTTCACCTGCGTTTGATAGAGCGAGTAGCGCGGCGTGATCGAGAACTCTTCGGTGATCGGCAGCGTCAGACGCACCTGACCACCTGTCACGCGGGTCTCCGAGCGCGAGGTGCGTGAGGAGTCCGTGTATTTCGAGAAGACATCGAAGCCGGCAGCAATGCGCTGGCCGAGGAAATAGGGCTCTGTGAACGAGAAGTCGACACCGCGGGTGCGCTGACCCAGCTGGCCGGCAATCTTCACGAACTGGCCGCGACCAAGGAAGTTTGATTCCGAGAGCGAGACGTCACCGATGATGCCGTCAGCTGTGGAGTAACCACCGGCGATCGAGAATGAACCGGTTGCCTTGTCTTCAACATCGACATTGACCACCACACGGTCCGGCGCGGAGCCGGGCTCATTGGTGATGCGAATCTTGTTGAAATAGCCGAGATTGTTCAAACGGCGCTCGGCGCGGTCGATCAACACCTTGTTGTATGGATCGCCTTCGCCAAGATCGAACTCGCGGCGGATGACATAATCACGTGTACGGGTGTTGCCGCGCACGTTAATGCGCTCGATGTAAACCCGTGCGCCCTCATCTACCACATAAGTGACGCCAATGGTGCGGCCCGATGCATCGCGCACGCCGGCAGGGCGCACCTGCGCGAAGGCATAGCCACGACGCATGACCTCGGTGGTGATATTCTGGATCGAGCGCTCAACCGCTTCGGCGTTGTAGGTCGAGCCCGGTGATGTGGTCACCACGCGCTGCAGGGTCGCAGCATCAACATCCCGCAAGCGCGATTCGACGCGTGAGTCCGCGACTGTGTAGCGCTCGCCCTCATCGATTGCGACATTGACAATCCAGCCGCCTGCAGCCGCATCAAAGCGCGCATCATTGGAAATGATACGGAAATCGGCATAGCCGTTCTTCAGGTAGTAACGGCGGACAAGCTCCAGATCCGCTGCAATCTTGTCGGGATCATACACGTCTGACGTCTTGAGCCAGCTCAACCAGTTATATTCGGTCGAGTTCATCAGGCCCTTCAGGCGGAAATTCGAATAGACCCGGTTTCCGGTGAAGTTGATCGACTGGATGCCAGTCTTCGAGCCCTCGTTGATCGTGAAAACAAGATCGAAACGGCCATTCGGAAGGGGAGCCTGACGCGCCGTGACACTGGCAAGGCCATAACCACCGCGCTTGTACAGCTCCTGAATCTTGGAAATGTCGGCATTCACCGTGGTTTGGCTGAACGGGCCACGGGCGCGCGACTGCACCTCGTTGACAAGGAAATCGCCCTTCAGCTTCGAGTTACCCTCGAAAGCGACGCGATTGATCGTGTCATTCTCGGAAACGCTGACGACCAGCTGAGAGCCGCGGCGCGCAATGTTCACGCTGCTGAACATGCCCGAACCGAGCATCTCACGGCGCGCGGTTTCCACCGCTGCGGGGCTCGTGTCGGTGATGTAGCTGCGGATTGTGTCGGCATCGACGCGGCGATTGCCCTGAACGACAACGGCCTGCGCAAGCGCAGCCGTCATGCTCAGCACCAGCGCGATGGCTGAAAAGCCGGCTTTACGGATCATGCCAGTCCACGCCGGGCGGCTCGAAGTGTAGACCTTCATCGGGTCGCCTATTCCATTCTGGTTCGTCGGCCTGCCCAGTTCTGGACAAGCCGCGCCACTTTAGGTTCAAAACGCTTCTACAAAGTTTCTAAAGGAAGGCAAACGTCAATTGCCCCCTCTGCCGCCTTTTTTGGCACCGGCGTTGCCCTTGGGACACGCCCTGACATCGCCCTCACCCGCACGCTCAGGCGCCTTTTGGTCGAAGCACTTGCGCCAGATGCGCAATGTCATTCCAGGTGACGAAAACCATCAGCATCAGCACGAAAGCAAGCCCGATGCGAAAGCCCATTTCCTGCGCCTTTTCGCTCAAAGGCCGGCCACGGAGCGCCTCAATGCCGTAAAACAGCAAATGCCCGCCATCGAGCATGGGGATCGGCACAAGATTGATCAGGCCAATCGAGACAGAGAGAATCGCAGCGAGGTTGATCAGGCCCCACAGGCCGCTATTGCTGGCGACATAGCCTGAGGCCTGCGCGATGCGGATCGGGCCAGACAGCTGATCAGTCGACTCGCGCCCTGAAAGCAGCTTTCCAAGGTAATCTCCGGTGCGTGTCACCACGAACCAGGTTTCCTGCGCGCCTGCGCCAATCGATTCGAAGAGGCCGAACTCCTGCTTGCGCCAGTCTTCCGGCTTGCTGGCGGCCTGGATGCCGATCATGCCCACGCGCTGCTGGCCAAGCGGAGAGGGAATCACCCGCAAATCCGGCACCAGCTCGAATTCCTTGATCTCGTTCTTGCGCTCAACGACCAGCTTGAGCTGCTCGCCGGCTCTGGTCGAAACAATGCGCTGAAGATCCGAAAAGCCCCTCACCTCGACATTGTCGACCGAAATCACCAGATCGCCAGGGCGCACGCCGGCGCGCTCGGCAGCGCCGCCCGGCGTTACCGCTTCCACGCGCGGGGTCAGGAGTGGGCGCCCATTCACATAGAGAAGCGCGGCAAACACCAGAATCGCGAAGATGAAATTGGCAATTGGCCCTGCCGCGACCACAGCCGCGCGCTTCCAGACCGGCTTTGCCGGAAAGGTGCGTGCGCGCTCCTCGGCAGACATTCCGGCAGTGCTGGCAAAATCAGGCTGGCTGGTCTCGTCGGCATCGCCTGCGAACTTCACATAGCCGCCAAGCGGGATCCAGGCGAAGCGCCAGCGCGTGCCATGCTTGTCGGTGAAACCGAAAATCTCGCGGCCAAAGCCGATCGAGAAGGTTTTCACATCGACGCCGCACCAGCGCCCGACAATAAAATGACCATACTCATGCACGAACACGATAACCGACAGGACCACAAGAAACGGCAGCACATAGCCAAAGGCCAGCGTGCCAAGGTTGCCGATTGCGCTCTCAAAACCCATCATGTCTGCCTTGTACACCCATGCCCGTTCACCGGGCAAATGCAGGCCCGGAGCGCCCCCCTTAAGTGACAGCGAATAGCGGCTGAGACAAGGCGTCCGAGGTGCGCCTTCTTGTGTCTTGGTCAATGAAAAGCACCGACTCAAGACTGGCAACCTGGCCATAGCAATGAGACCCAGCCGCAGCACAGGCCTCTGACACCATCTGCGCGATCGCGCCAAACCGGATTTTGCCAGCCAGAAAGGCCTCTACCGCAACCTCATTGGCGGCATTCAGCACGATGGGCATGGCCCCGCCAGACTGCATGGCTGATCGCGCCAGCCCAAGCGCCGGGAAGCGCAGCTCATCCGGTGCCTCAAAGCTCAATGTGCCGATGCTCGCCAGATCAAGCCGGCGTTGCGGCGCATCGAAGCGGCGGCCCAGACCGAGACAATGAGCGGTCGGCACGCGCATATCAGGCACCGCCATGCCCGCCGATACTGCACCATCGCGGAATGTCACAAGCCCATGCACGATGGATTGCGGGTGAACCAGCACATCCAACTGGTCGGGAGCTAGGCCAAAAAGATATTTTGCCTCAATGAGTTCAAGGCCTTTGTTCATCATGGTAGCTGAATCGATAGTGATCTTGCGGCCCATACGCCAATTGGGGTGCGCGAGTGCATCCTCAATGGTGGCTCCCGCGATGCGCTCTGCGCTCCAATTGCGGAATGGCCCGCCCGATGCTGTCAGCACCATGCTCGCCACATCCGCAATATCGTGGCCACCCAGCGCCTGCATCAGCGCATTATGCTCTGAGTCCAGCGGCAAAATCTGGCCCTTACGCGCTGCGGCCATCACCAGCGGCCCTGCCGCCACGAGGCTTTCCTTGTTGGCGAGGGCAACGATGCGCCCTGCCCTCACGGCGCTCAACGTCGGCTCCAACCCGGCAACGCCCGTGATCGCCGCAACCACAATATCGCAATCAGCCGCAGCGGCGGCGATAACACTGGCCCGGCCAGCTGAAATGCCGATTCCCGTTCCGGCCAATGCCTCACGCAGCACCGGCAACCCGACTTCATCCTCGACAACAACCTGTCGGGCGCGGTGCCTGCGCGCGAGCGCGGCCAGCTTGAGGGCATCACGGCCTGCGACAAGCGTCTCGACGCATAGGCGATCCGGATTTTCAGCGATGACGTCCAGCACTGCCTCGCCGACCGAGCCTGTTGCGCCGAGGATCGTGACGCGGGTCATGGCGCTGGTTGTCATAGTTGGGTTTGTCATGACTCAGCCAAAGAACCGGATGGCGAGCAGCGCAGCACCGGCCAGCGCCACCACCGACCAATAGGCATCCAGCCGATCCATGAAGCCGCCATGGCCAGGAATGATGTGGCTTGAATCCTTGACGCCATAATGCCGTTTGAAGGCGGATTCAGCGAGATCGCCCATTTGCCCGAGCACGGTCGCGACAGCGGAGCCAATGGCCGCCATTATCCAGCCAAATTGCAGAGGCCCAGCAGCGCGCGATGCCAGCCACCACACGAGAAGCCCCCCGGCAACGCCTGCAATCAGCCCGCCTGTCGCGCCAGACCAGGTCTTTTTCGGGCTGACCTTGGGCATGAGTTTGGGGCCACCAAATTTGCGACCGGCAAAATAGGCCGCGATGTCGCTGAGCCAGACCACGGCAAATGACCAGATGATGAGCCACATGCCGATGCCTGGCACATCACGCATCGCAGCCGGCGCCAGCGTGATCACGGCGGCATAGGCCACGCCTGCCGCGGCCATCATGCCGCCGCCAATGACATAGGCCAAAGTAATTCCAGCAAAGGTGAGCGCGGCGGTTCCTGCTATTGGCAACACGGACGCTGCCAGGCCCAACAGCGCCACGGCTATGGCAACCGGCAGCACGAAGCTGCGCTCCTTGCCGATGATGCGCAGCCACTCATAGGCCACAAGGCCGCCAACAGCTGCCCAGATGGCCCGGAATGGCCAGCCGCCAACCCAGGTGGCGATGAGAATCACCACGGCCATGACAATCGCCGAGCCCGCCCGCGCCCGCAGATCGCTGGTGGGCACAGGAGGCATGGGCGGAGTTTCGCTCATGGATTTCAGACAGCTTGTGCAGTCAAACCGCCAAAGCGACGGTCGCGCGAGCGGAAAACGGAGAGTGCCTTCTGGAGTTCTTCCTTGCCGAAATCGGGCCAGAGCGTCTGCGTGAACACCATCTCGGCATAGGCGCATTGCCAGAGCAGGAAGTTTGAAATGCGCTCCTCGCCGGAGGTGCGGATCAGCAATTCAGGATCAGGAATATCGGCTGTGTCGAGTGTTTGTGTGAGCAGGGCCTCGGAAATCGCTTCTGGCGCGAGCGTGCCCGCCGCCACCTGCGCCGCAAGGGTTTGTGCTGCACGGGCAATCTCATCACGCGAGCCATAGTTGAAAGCAATCACAAGCGTGAGGGCGGTGTTGTCCTTCGTGAGCATTTCCGCGCGTTCGATCAGCGCGAGTAGGTCGGGTGATACGCGATCGCGCCGGTTGCCAATCATGCGGACGCGGACATTCGCGGCATGAAGCTCGGCCAGATCCTTTTCGACAAAGCGCTTGAATAGGCTCATCAGGAAGCTGATTTCCAGCTCAGGACGACGCCAGTTCTCTGTCGAGAAGCTGTAGACAGTGATGTATTCCAGCCCCAATTCACCAGCCGCGCGGATGGTACGGCGAAGCGCCTCGACCCCGTGCCGGTGCCCTTCGGTGCGCGGCAGGCCACGCATGGCGGCCCAGCGACCATTGCCATCCATGATGATGGCGACATGGCGCGGGCTGGGTGCACCTGATGCTTCAAGCAGCGCCGCGTTTTCGCGCCCGCCCTCTGCCCTGCCCGCATGATCCTGCATATCTGCCATGACTGTTCCCGCCAAAGCCGCGCTGACCGCCGGCCTAGACCTGCATCACTTCCTTTTCCTTGGCCACAAGCGCCTGATCGATCTCGGCAATCGCTGCGTCCGTTGCCTTCTGCACCTGATCGCTGTGCTTGGCAGCATCATCCTTGGGGAGCGCGCCATCCTTTTCGAGCTTCTTGATCAGGTCGATGCCATCGCGGCGCACATGGCGCACGGACACGCGCGAATCCTCGGCATATTTATGCGCGACCTTGACCAGCTCCTTGCGGCGCTGCTCGGTCATTTCCGGAATGCGCAGGCGGATGACCTGGCCCTCGGTTTGCGGATTGAGGCCAAGATCGCTCTCGCGGATCGCCTTTTCCACCGGAATGGTCATGGCGCGATCCCAGACCTGCACCGAGATGAGGCGTGATTCCGGCACGCTGATGGTGGCAACCTGGGCCAGTGGCTGGCGCGCGCCATATGCTTCCACCTGAATG
>JBOFIL010000316.1:0-3718 GCA_051650165.1 Allobosea sp. | reverse complement strand
ATAGGCGCTCGCGCCCCATTCGGCGCTGACAGTCAGCGGGATGGTTGTGCCGCCTTGCGCGATGTCGACAGTTTTGAGTTCAGCCACACGGTCCGAGATCACAGCGATGGTCGCCTTGCCGGTAAAGCGTGGCGAGATGCGCAGCTGCATGGTTTCGCCAACTGCATAGGCAGGTTTGTCGAGCGCGGTTTCCAGCACATCGGGCGTATCGGCTGTTTTGTCGGTCGAATAACCCACCGCAAATTCGATGCTGGTTTCAGCTCCGTCTGCGCCGTCCGCGCGCAGATCCAGCCGGTAGCTGCCCCAATCGACAGGGGCGGCGATGCGGGCGGCGGCAGTCGTGCTCATTGCCACCTCGCCATCGGCGACGCGGCGCACGCTCTTCACTGCCTCGTAGTTCCAGCGGCCTTCCTTGAAGAACCACTGGTAATTGCGGCTGACGCGCGAGAGCTGCCATTTCACGCCAGTGCGGGCGATGCGGCGGCCATCGCCATACGCCATGATGGCATCGAAATTGGCCGTTTGGCCCGCGCCAAGCTCTCCATCCTTGAACATCTTCTTCACGCCGATAGCCGCGCCCTTTGGCACGATGGGCAGCGTGACGGATCGCGCGACAGCACGACCACCCGACTCTGCGACGCGGATGGTCACCTCGGCTTCGAGCGGACGATTGATCTCGGCTGCCTCAAGCGCAGCGGTGATTCGGGCCTTGCCGGCGCTATCCGTGGTTGCGCCGCCCTCAATGTCATTCTGGACAGGCTCAAAGGCTTCATCCGTGACGCCCGTTTCAAAGCCGGCAAATCCGGGAATGGCCGAGGCTGATGCACTGCGCAAAATGGTGGAGCCGGTCACATCCAGCCCCGCGCCGATGGCCCCATAGAGATATTTTGCGATGACATCGATCTCGGCAGGCTCGCCAGCGCGCAGCACCTTCTTGGCAGGTTCAAGCGTCACCTCGATGCGCTCCGGCACATAATCCTCGACAAGGAAGGTCACCTCGCCGATGGGCATGCCCTTGGGGTCAGAAAAGGCCTGCGCGCGCCATGTGCCGGGCGCGGCGTTGGAGAGCAGCGGCAGGGAGAGTGCACGTCCGCCAGCGCCTTGATCGGCGATGACACTGCGGCGGTACTCGATGCCATCCGGGCGTTTGACCACCATTGTCAGCGGCAGGCCGGTGACTGCCTGCCCGCGCCCATCGCGCAGCAATGTGGTGAGGTGGACGGTTTCGCCGGAGCGATAAACGCCGCGCTCAGTGAACAGGAAGGCATCCAACCCTTGCGGTGCGACGCGCCCCTTCACGCCGCGATCCGTTAGGTCAAAGGCGGCCTGCTTCAGATCAAGGAAGCCATAATCCTCGCCGGTTTGCGCCGTGACAAGGCCGGGTGCCATGCCGCCAAGGCCCTTGCCGAGGCCCGCATCGAATTTCGCATGGCCGCTGGCATCGGTGCGGACAAGCCCAAGAACCTCGTTGTTGCGGGCAATCAGCCTGACCTCGACGCCATTCACCGGGGCCGCATCAGCCAGCGAGCGCACCAGCACATGCACACCATCCGGGCCGGAAAAGCTCGTCAAGCCAAGGTCCGAGACCACGAACCACTGCGTCGCTTTGCGCT
The DNA here is from genome assembly GCA_051650165.1 of Allobosea sp. Taxonomy (GTDB): domain Bacteria; phylum Pseudomonadota; class Alphaproteobacteria; order Rhizobiales; family Beijerinckiaceae; genus Allobosea. Next base: position 2,105 of record JBOFIL010000316.1, on the reverse strand, counting down.
CCCAGTCATCATCGACATAATCGCCGCCATCACCATTGGCGGGTGTCTGCACAGGTGGTTTGGGATTGCCGGTGGCGGGTTCGGCAGTCATCACATAAAGGCCGGGCTGGAGCTTGCCGACAGCCTCGACCACAGGGAAGGCGGTGATCACGTCCTTGTTCAGCTCGGTCTGGGCATCCATCTCGCCCTGCCAGACCTGTTGGCCTTTTTCGCGTGCGATACGGTTCGCATCAGAGCCGCCAAGCTGGGTGAGGAACTCCTCGGAATGCACAGAGTTGATCAGGTTGCGATCCCCAACCCGCATGACCGTGACGTCAATTTTCGGCGCATTGATCGAGACAACCGGAATGCCCTGCTGGCCGGTGCGTGGCAGCACGTAGTTCTTGCCGGTGAAGCGCACAGCCGGCTTCCGGTCCCGCACATAAATCTCATAATCGGACGATTTCGTCAGGATTTCGCCTGGAATTGAAGATGGCAGGCCGGGGCGAACGACCATGGAATAGCGCTCGCCATGGCGCAGGCCATCGACGCAGAGCTCGCGCTCCTCAGCGGTGATGGCGAAATCGCCGCGCCCGCCGGAAACCGCGACATAGGGCGTGAAGTCGACGCGCCCGCGCGCCAGCACTTCTGAAAACTCGAAGCAGTTGCGTGGGCTGGCTGCATCGGCATCAACGCGATTGCCCGTCAGCCGGAAGCCATGCTTCTCGCGTAATGCCTCGTAATCCTTCTGGATCGTGGCGCTGGGAGCAAGATCAAGGCTCAGGCGAAATGCATTGAGCGCCGGCCTCCAACTCTCCATCGCCTCGAAAACGCGGCCAAGAATGGCGAGCGAGGTCGACTCATCCGCCCTTGTGGTCGCGCGCTGATAGGCGACATAGGCCGCAGCTGTCGCGCGCTCACGCAACTCGTAGCGCTCGCGATAATCTTTTGGCTCGATGGCGATGGCGGCGCGGGCCATTGTGCGCCATGCAATCGAGCTTGATGGATCAGCGATAATCGCGGCATTGGCGAGCGGCAGCGCCGCACGCCCATCTCCGCGCCCGATGGCGGCCTGGGCATTGCGCACAAGCGCATCGAGCGGCTGGCTGGAGGCCGCAATCTCGCGCTTCAACCGCTCCTCAAGCCGCTGGCCATCGGCGGCCAGATCAGCGCGCTGAAATGACTTCTGTGCAAGAGCGGGTGAAAGAACAGCGCAGAGCAAGAGGCATACTGCTGCCAACTTCGTGGCGAGACGTGAGGCAATACCTGGTGACGTGGCCATTGGCGAAACCTCCCGGCAATGCAGCTTGACGAGCTGAAGCTACCACGCACAGCTACGTGGGCAATGGTTTCGTGACGCAAGGACATGATTTGCATCGTTGTGCTGCTGCCCCTTGCAAGCTCGCGCGGGAAGGCGCTCAATACCTGCACAGCCACGCATCGTATGCGCGAGGGACTCAGCATGAGAGCAATCAGTCTGGGCGTGATGTTGTCAGCCATAATGCTGGCCATGCCCGCGATGGCTCAAGCCCCCGATCCGCGCATCGCGGCGGCTCAGGGCCAGTTTGATGTGCTGCCAGAGCCGGAGCGCAAGGCTATCCAGGCTGATCTGATCTGGACAGGGGATTTTGAAGGCGCGGGTACGGGCGGCTATGGCCCGCTGACCTTCCGCGCTGTCAATGCCTTCAAGGCGCGTGTCACACGCGGGGAGGCGAATGGTGTGCTCACCGCGCCAGAGCGCAAATTGCTTGCCGACGCCGCAAAGGCCGCACGCGACAAGGCCGGCTTCGAGATTGTCACGGATCAGCGCAGCGGCGTGCGCATCGGCATTCCGCAAAAGCTCCTACCCAAGCGCGATGTAAACCCCTCCGGTGGTTCCCGCTGGCAGAGCGCCGACCAGAAGGTGACGCTCGATACGCGCGCGCCGCCCAAGGGTGAAACGCTGCAACAGATTTTCGACAAGGCGACGGCAAACACTGTGCAAGGCCGTCGCATCACCTACAAGCTCATCCGCCCGGATTTTTATGTGATCAGCGGCGAGACGGCGACGGGCAAATTCTATTCGCGCCTCGCCAGCGGGGCGGACGGCTTGCGCGGCTTCTCAATCGGTTATGACAAGGCGCTGG
>JBOFIL010000315.1:0-1659 GCA_051650165.1 Allobosea sp. | reverse complement strand
ATTTCATGGCCAAGGAAATTCACGAGCAGCCCGAGGTTGTCGGCCACACGCTGACGCATTACCTCGACATGGTTGCCGGCAAGGTTCGTGTGAACGGCCTTGAGAAGATCGAGTGGAACAAGCTGACGCGCCTCTCGATTGCCGCCTGCGGCACGGCCTATCTGGCTGGCCTCACCGCGAAATACTGGTTTGAGCGCTTTGCACGCCTGCCAGTCGAGATCGATGTGGCGTCAGAGTTTCGCTATCGTGAGGCGCCGCTGGCCGAAGATGGCTTGATGCTCGTTGTGTCGCAATCGGGCGAAACGGCTGACACGCTGGCGACGCTTCGCTACGCCAAGGAATGCGGCAACGCGATCCTCTCCGTGGTCAATGTGCCGACTTCGAGCATTGCGCGCGAGAGCGACGCGGTTGCGCCCACCATTGCCGGGCCGGAAATCGGTGTGGCTTCCACCAAGGCCTTCACCTGCCAGCTTGTGGCGCTGGCGAGCCTTGCTGTCGCCGCAGGGCGCGCACGCGGCAAATTGACCGAAGCCGATGAGGCGCGCCTCGTCAACGAACTCATGGCCCTGCCGGGGCTGATGGCTGCCGCCATGCGCCATGAGGCCGAGATCGAGAAGATTGCACACAAGCTCTCAAAGGCGACAGATGTGCTCTACCTCGGGCGCGGTACCAGCTTCCCGCTGGCGCTGGAAGGCGCGCTGAAACTCAAGGAAATCAGCTATATCCACGCAGAAGGTTATGCAGCAGGCGAGCTGAAACATGGCCCGATTGCCTTGATCGATGAAGAGATGCCGGTGATTGTCGTCGCCCCGCATGATCATCTCTTCGAGAAGACCGTGTCGAACATGCAGGAGGTGGCCGCCCGCGGTGGCCGCATCATCCTCATCACCGACAAGAAGGGCGCTGAAGAGGCCGGCATCGAAACCGAAGCCACCATCATCATGCCGGACATGGCCCCGAGCTTTGCGGCAATCGCTTATGCTGTGCCGATCCAGCTCATCGCCTATCACACGGCCTTGATCATGGGCAAAGATGTGGACCAGCCGCGCAACCTCGCCAAATCGGTCACGGTGGAGTAAGCAGCTCAGGCGCGGGGGGCATTGCCGCCGCGAGCATCCGTCTATCGTGGCTGATGCGGCACCCTGAGGCTGGCTATCTCCATGTTGTTGCTCATTGCCGGACTTGTTCTCCTGCTCGGTGCCCATGGTTTCACCATGAGCCGGGAGCGACGCGCCGCCTTGCGCGAAAAACTCGGCGACGGTGGCTACAAGGGGCTTTATTCGGTCATTGCCCTGATCGGCCTTGCGCTGGTGATCTACGGCTTTGGCCAGTATCGCGCCACGGGCTGGATCAATGTCTGGAACCCGCCGGCCTGGACCCGGCACTTGTCATTGCTGTTGATGCTGCCGGTCTTCATCCTGCTGTTTTCGACGCGTGCAGGCGCCATCAAGAAGGCCGTGAAGCATCCGATGCTTCTGGCTGTGAAGATCTGGGCGACAGCGCATCTCATTGCCAATGGCGATCTTGGCAGCATGCTTCTCTTCGGTGGTTTTCTGGCCTGGGCCGTTATGGCGCGGATCTCGATCAAGCGCCGCCCCGAAGAGGCATTGGCTGCTGCGGAGCGCGCTTCGATGCGCTTTGGCAGCAATGATATGATCG
>JBOFIL010000314.1:0-12236 GCA_051650165.1 Allobosea sp. | reverse complement strand
GAGATCATCCCGCCGCTGGGCCAGATTCGTGGGCCGGGCGCGCCCTTGTCGATGGTGGCTTTGAGCGGAAACACCGGCCCACCGACATCACGCACGGCGGTAAATCCGCGCAGCAGCATCGCCTTGGCTTCAGCCAATGCACGCTCCTGCATCATCTCGAATGTCTGCGCAGGGTCGAGCAACTGCTTCTCGGTGCTGGCGCTGAGGAAGACATGCACATGGTTGTCGATCAGGCCGGGCATCAGCATCCGCCCGCCACCATCGATCACGGTTGCGCCTGCTGGCGCGGCGATGCGCCCCGCCTTGACCTCAGCAATCCTGCCGCCACTCACCAACACGCTCATGCCCTTTCGAACCGTCAGCGACGAGCCCGTGAACACATCGACATTGGTCAAAAGCGTTACTGTTGTAGCGGGTGCGGACTGCGCCAATGCATCACCCGGCAGCGCAGCGCTTGCAGCAAGCGCTCCAAGGCCAGCCAGAAACCCACGCCGCGACAGATCGGCAGTGATGCGTTTCAAGGCTTCCTGAATTTGCGGCGAATGGCAGGCGCAAAGGGCATTCGAGACAAGATGCTGATATTTCTGGCCAACGCGGAACATCAAGAAACCTTCCCGATCATGATCCAGTGCGCCATCGGCACCCGCAGCATCGTAGCGCAGGAGCCATTTGTTTGTCATGCCGTGATGTCGCACGCCGTGAGCTGCCTGACCGCTATTCTTGACAAAACCAGCCTTTCGCCGCATTGGCACTGTCATGACAACGACACGCCGACGCCGCATTCCATCCGCCCGCTTCCAGCGTGGCTTGCGATGATGCGCTCCTGAACGGCAGCCTTTCACGCAAACCGCGCATACAGCGCGGTTTTTTTATGCCTGTTACCCCCTTCGGAGACTGATGATGAGCAAGGCACGGGTTTTCATTGATGGCGAAGCTGGCACCACCGGTCTTGGCATTGCCGAGCGGCTGGCCAATGAGACCGCATTCGAGGTGGTCAGCATTGATCCTGCCGAGCGCAAAGACCCGGCTGCCCGCCAGGCGCTTATGGCGCAGGTGGATGTCGTCATCCTGTGCCTGCCGGATGATGCAGCCAGGGAAAGCGCCGCGCTCGCAGATGCGCTGGGCGCAAAATCGCCCAAGATCATCGATGCCTCGACCGCGCACCGCACAGCACCGGGCTGGACCTATGGCTTCCCGGAACTGACCAAGGGCCATGCCAAAGCCGTGGCAAAAGCAACGCGCGTCTCCAACCCCGGCTGCTACCCCACGGGGGGTATCGCGCTGATCCGACCGCTGGTCGAGGCCGGCATTTTGCCGGCTGATTTTCCTCTCACTGTCAATGCGGTCTCCGGCTATTCAGGCGGCGGCAAGAGCATGATCGAAGCTTATGAGGCCGGCTCCGCGTCCGCCTTCGAGCTGTATGGTCTCGGCCTCGCCCATAAGCATGTGCCGGAATTGCAGGGCCACTCGCTGCTGACACACCGGCCGATTTTTGTGCCGTCAGTCGGCAATTTCCGGCAGGGCATGCTGGTCAGTGTGCCGCTGCATCTGGACATGCTCCCCGGTAAGCCAAAACCCGCCGATCTCCATGCCGCTATCGCCACGCATTTTGCGGGTTCCGAGTGGGTCAAGGTTCTGCCGGCGACTGAGGGCGGCAAGATCGGTGCTGAGGCGCTCAATGACACCAATGCGCTGGAGCTGCGCGTCTTCGGCAATGAGGCGCAAGCTCAGGCCGTTTTGGTTGCCCGGCTCGATAATCTCGGCAAGGGCGCATCCGGTGCAGCAGTGCAGAATTTGAAGCTGATGGTGGGATAGCAAAAAGCCGGCGCAATCATACGCGCCGGCTCATTATTCAGTCTGAAAAAGTCGCTCAAAAATCCAGCTTGCGCGCCCGCTTCACCTGCGGAATGCCCTCGATGCTGACGAGGAGCGCGGGCGAGACCTCGTTGTCGACGGCCACGAAGCAGATAGCATCGCCGCCGGCCTTGTCGCGGCCAAGGTTGAATGTCGCGACATTCACCCCTGCCCCGCCAAGCAGCGTGCCGAACGCGCCGATGAAGCCCGGCTTGTCGGCATTGCGCACATAGATCATGTGCGGCGCGAACTCTGCATCGATCTTGATGTCGCGGATTTCGACAATGCGCGGCACTGAGTCGGAGAGCACCGTGCCGGCGGCATGGCGGGTCATGTCCTGCGCCTCGACATAGATCTTGATGCGGCTCTCAAGATTCTCCGGCGCATCGCGCTTCACTTCCTCGACCGATATGCCCTTGTCCTTGGCAATCGCGGTGGCGTTGACCATGTTGATGTCGGACAGGAAGGGGCGCAGCACGCCCGCCACCGCCGCAGCGGTCATCGGCTTGACGTTCAGCTCGCCCACCTTGCCCTCATAGACCACGCGGATGCCCGTGACGGTCGATTCGGTGAGCTGGCCAAGAAATGCGCCGAGCTTTTCGGCCAGCGCGACGAAAGGCTTCACGCGTGGGGCTTCCTCCGCCGAAATGGAGGGGAAGTTGATCGCGTTGGTGATCGCGCCGCGCAGCAAATAATCCGACATCTGCTCGGCGACCTGAAGCGCGACATTCTCCTGCGCCTCATTGGTCGATGCGCCCAGATGCGGCGTAGCGATCACATTCGGCAGCCCGAACAGCACGTTTGATTCTGCCGGCTCGACCGCAAACACATCGAAGGCCGCGCCCGCGACATGGCCGGATTTGATCAGATCAGCCAGCGCCTCTTCATCGACCAGGCCGCCGCGCGCGCAGTTGACAATGCGCACCCCCTTCTTGGTCTTGGCCAGGTTTTCGCGCGAGAGAATATTCTTGGTCTGCGCGGTCATCGGCACATGCAGCGTGATAAAATCAGCGCGCGCCAGCAGGTCTTCTAGCTCCACCTTCTCGACCCCAAGCGCCACGGCGCGCTCAGGCGTGAGGAATGGATCATAGGAAATGACACGCATTTTCAGGCCGATGGCGCGGTCCGCGACAATCGAGCCGATATTGCCGCAACCGATCAGACCCAGCGTCTTGGCCGTGATCTCCACGCCCATGAACTTGTTCTTCTCCCATTTGCCGGCCTGTGTGGAGAGATCGGCCTCGGGAATCTGGCGGGCGAGCGCCAGCATCAGCGAGATGGCATGCTCGGCTGTGGTGATGGAATTGCCGAAGGGCGTGTTCATCACGATGATGCCCTTGGCGGTTGCAGCCGGGATTTCGACATTGTCGACCCCGATGCCGGCGCGGCCTATCACCTTGAGGTTCTTGGCATTTTCCAAGATCTTGGCGGTGACCTTGGTGGCCGAGCGGATGGCAAGCCCATCATAATTGCCGATGATCTCGGCGAGCTTGTCCTTGTCCTTGCCGAGCGCCGGCTGGAAATCGACATCAATGCCGCGATCCTTGAAAATCTGCACGGCGGCGGGCGAGAGTGCGTCTGAAATCAGAACTTTGGGTGCGGGCATGGGACTGTGCTCCAGTGATCGGGCGCTAACCCCTCTCCCCTTGCGGGAGAGGGTGGCGCGGAACGCGCCGGGTGAAGGGTATGGAGGTTGAGGGGAAACGCCCCCTCATCCGGTCCATCGCAGCCAAGTTCACGCGGACTGCGAAAACTTGCCCGCGCCGGACCTCCTTCTCCCGCAAGGGGAGAAGGAAAGGCAGATCACGCCGCCTTGGCGAGCTTGGCCTTTTCGGCGGCGAAAGCCGCCTCGATCCAGGGCAGCAGTGCCTTGACATCGCGCGTCTGCACGGTCGCGCCGCACCAGATACGCAGGCCCGGAGGCGCATCGCGGTAATGGCCCAGATCAAGGCCAACACCTTCCTTCTCAAGGAAAGCCACTACGCCCTTCGCGAAGTTCGCCTGCGCCTCAGCCGACAGCGCTGTGATGGCGGGATCAGTGAACTTGAGACACACGCTCGTATTGGAGCGCGTCTTGGGCTTCACCGCCAGGAAATCGACCCATGAGGTGTTTTTCACCCATGTTGCGATGGCGCGGGTGTTGGCGTCAGCGCGCTTCACCAGACCATCCAGCCCGCCGACTTTTTTCGCCCAGTTAAGCGCGTCAATGTAATCTTCGACGCAGAGCATGGAGGGCGTGTTGATGGTCTCGCCTTCAAAAATGCCCTTGATCAGCTTGCCGCCGGAGGTCAGTCGGAAAATCTTCGGCAGCGGCCAGGCCGGCTTGTAGCTTTCCAGACGAGCAACGGCGCGGGGCGAAAGGATGAGCATGCCATGGGCAGCTTCTCCGCCCAGCGCCTTCTGCCAGGAGAAGGTGGTGACATCGAGCTTGGCCCAATCAAGCCGCTGCGCAAACGCCGCCGAGGTGGCATCGCAGAAGGTCAGGCCTTCGCGGTCGCCTGCGATCCAGTCCGCATCAGGCACGCGCACGCCAGAGGTCGTGCCGTTCCAGGTGAAGCAGATGTCGCGCGTTTTGGTATCGATCTTTTTGAGGTTCGGCAGCTCGCCATACGGCGCGATGACCGTCTCGCAATCGGCGAGCTTGAGTTGCTTGGTGGCATCAGTCACCCAGCCTTCGCCGAAGGATTCCCATGCCGTCATGGTCACCGGGCGTGCGCCCAACATCGTCCACATCGCCATTTCATAGGCGCCGGTGTCGGAAGCCGGCACAATGCCGATGAGATAATCACTCGGAACCTGAAGCACCTCGCGGGTGAGATCGATGGCAAGCTTGAGCTTCGCCTTGCCGATCTTGGCGCGATGCGAGCGGCCGAGAGCCGCATCATTCAGGGCTTTGAGGGACCAGCCAGGGCGCTTGGCGCAGGGGCCGGAAGAGAAATTCGGCACGCGGGGTTTGGTCAAAGAATCCGGGCGTACGAGAGTCGTCGTCATCAATGTCTCCATCCTTACAGATGGGCGCGGTGCGGTGGGGCACCGTGTCCCGTTGCGGGCGTTAAGCCAGCAGCGGTTAAAGGTCAATTGATTTTCAGCGAGTGTCTGGCTTTTGCAATACTTGGCTTTTGCAATACTTGGCTTGATTGCCCGGCAAAGAAAAACGCGGAGCGTTTCCGCCCCGCGTTTGAATTTTGATTGTCTGTGATGATCAGAATTTGCGGATCATCGGGGCTGGCGGCGGGGGGGGCGCATAGGCCACCGGAGCAGCGCAGCAATCGCCGTTCAGCATCCAGCGCATGCCCATCTTGAAGTCGTGGCTGTCGACATCCTTCAGACGGACGATCAGGTTCGCCGGGTTGCCAGCGAGGCCCGAAAGCTCGTTGATGCCACTCTCGGCCTTGCCCATGTTCAGGTAGCGATAGCCCAGTTCGAGCTTGACGTTCTTGGTCACGTCAACTGCAAGACCCGCCATGAGCGCCCAGGCCATGTTGGTCTTGCTCTTCTCGGCGAAGTACGTGTTGAAGGCAAATGTCTGCCCAGTGAACACTGAGTTCGGGGCCGTTGCCGTGTTGAAAGGCCCCTGCACCGACGTATCGGTGAGCTGGTTCATGTTATGCTGGGCAAAACCGATACCAGCGCCAACGAAAGGCGTGATGCAGCCAAAGCCGCAGAAAGTGCCAAGATCAGCATACACATTGGCGAGGAACACGTTGGTCTGGAGCGAACCAGCATAATTATTGGTCAGGCGCGTGCCGGCATTCGGGTTGCCAGCATTCGGGAACAGGAAGGTATCCCTGCCCTGCAGGTTTGCAGCGCCGCGGTATTCGCCGGTGATGTCAGCGCGCAGCCAGTTGTTGAACTGATAGCCGATACCTGCACCGAAGACGGCGCTTGACCCCATCTTGAAGTCATTCATCACGAAGGATGCCCCGGCGCCCAGTGGGGGCGGCGCACCGTTCGAGAGAAACTCAACATCCGGCTGATGCTTGTTTGTGCCGACGCCGATGTCGCCACGCAGATACCACCCGCCGCCGACTGAAAGCGCCTTTGGAGCGCCCGGCTCAAGCATCGGAGGAGGCGGCAGATCGGCCGCGAAAGCAGTCGCGGAAACGCCGAGAATGACGACGCCTGCGACAGCAAGTGATTTCAGGCTGCCCATGACAAATTCCTTGTCCTATGGCGCCGGGCCCCAATGACCCGCCGCACTTTCAACAAGGCGACCTTGGCAGCGACCGCTTAAAAAGAGCTTAACCTTAACGCTTAACCACAAAAGCGGGCGTTTCTGGTGTTATGTCCCTGCCGGAGCGTGCTTTCAAAGCAACAGCAAGGTCTCACGCAAAGCATCTGCGCGTCATTTCGGGGCCGAATCGGGCGGGAATCTCGTTCAGGCGTGGAATCACCCGATCAGGCTGCGGCCTTGGTGATCAGCTCCACCACATCATCGACGACGCGCTCGACAAGCTCACGGTCATCCCCCTCACCCATCACGCGGATAACGGGTTCAGTGCCAGAAGGGCGAATGACCAGCCGGCCATTGCTGCCGAGGCGCTTGCGGGCGGCCTCGATCGCCATCACCACATTGTCCTCGGCCAGCGGCTGGCCCTTTTTATACCGCACGTTCTTCAGAATTTGTGGCAAGGGCTCGAAGCAATGGCAGACCTCGCTCACAGGGCGGTCCAGCCGCTTCACCACAGCCAGCACCTGAAGCGCTGCGATCAGGCCATCGCCAGTCGTCGAGTAATCCGAGAGGATGATGTGGCCGCTCTGCTCACCGCCGACATTATAGCCGTGCTCACGCATGTACTCGAGCACGTAGCGATCGCCCACAGCTGTGCGGGCCAGCGTCAGGCCAATGCCTGAGAGGAAACGCTCAAGGCCAAGATTGGACATGATGGTGGCGACAATGCCGGGCGCTGACAGCCGCCCATCCTCCTGCCATGAGCGCGCGACTGCGCCCATCAGCTGGTCCCCATCCACCACCTGGCCGCGCTCGTCGACAATAAGCACGCGGTCCGCATCGCCATCGAGCGCGATGCCGACATCGGCGCGATGCTCACGCACCTTGGCGATCAGGGCGTTGGGTGCGGTTGAGCCGACATCCTTGTTAATATTGAAGCCGTCGGGCTCAATGCCCATCGGGAACACTTCGGCTCCCAGCTCCCACAAAGCTTCAGGGGCCACCTTGTAAGCAGCGCCATTGGCGCAATCGACCACAATGCGCAGGCCCTCAAGGCTCATGTTGCGCGGCAGCGTGCGCTTGGCGAACTCGATATAGCGGGCCTGCACGCCCTCAACACGCTTCGCGCGGCCAAGCAGGCGGGATTTGGCCAGCCTTGAGCCAAGATCCGAGTCGATCAAGGCCTCGATTTCGCTCTCCAGCTCATCATTGAGCTTGAAGCCATCCGGGCCGAAGAGCTTGATGCCATTATCCTCATAGGGGTTGTGCGAGGCTGAAATCATGACGCCAAGATCGGCGCGCATCGAGCGCGCCAGCATCGCGATGGCGGGTGTCGGCATGGGCCCAAGCAACATCACATCGAGGCCGACAGAGGTGAAGCCGGCCACCAGCGCATTCTCGATCATGTAACCGGAGAGGCGCGTATCCTTGCCTATCACCGCGCGGTGGCGATGGTCACCGCGCGCAAACGCAAGCCCTGCCGCCTGCCCCACCTTCATGGCCAGCTCTGGCGTGATCACGCCATTCGCCTTGCCCCTGATGCCGTCCGTACCGAAATAGCGCCGCGCCATGTTGATTCCGTCTTTTCCGCCGCTTCATCTGGTGCGGCTTGTAGCGAGAATCGCGAGACTGCGCCGCTACAAAATTTATATCCGCCTGTAACGGCTGGGGATGGCGCTCACCCTCGCCCGACAAACGGCATTTTGCTCGCCATCACAGTCATGAACAGGATGTTGGCCTCCAGCGGCAAGCCAGCCATGTGGAGCACGGCATCTGCCACCACATTCACATCCATCGTGTCTTCGATGCGGATCGAGCCATCCGGCTGCGGAACGCCCTTGGTCATGGCGCGGGCCATATCGGTCAGCGCATTGCCAATATCGATCTGGCCCACCGCAATGTCATATTTGCGCCCATCGAGCGAGGCGGTCTTGGTCAGGCCTGTAATCGCATGCTTCGTCGCAGTATAAGCCACAGAGTTGGGGCGCGGCGCATGGGCAGAGATTGACCCATTGTTGATGATCCGCCCACCGCGCGGGTTTTGTGCCTTCATCACGCGGAATGCGGCTTGCGTGCACAGAAACGGCCCGGAAAGATTGGTCTGCACGACGCGCATCCAATCCTCAAAGGCGAGATCCTCCAGCAGCACGCCGCCCGGAGCATTGACGCCGGCATTGTTGAACAACACATCGACGCGCCCGAACGCATTGATTGCCCCATCAAACAGCGCATTCACCGATTGCGGCTCCTGCACATCGGCGGCAATCACCAGCGCCCTGCCGGGCATGTCCTTGGCCATCGCTTTGGTGTCAGCAAGCGCCTCTTCGCGCCGCCCGGTCAGCACCGTGTTCCAGCCCGCCTTGAGGAAGGCGAGCGCCGTGGCCCGGCCTATTCCGGAGCCGGCCCCGGTGATGATCGCTGTGCGGCCTGTGTTTGCCATATTGCCATTCCTCCCTTGCGGGCATTGGCCGCTCGGCCTTACCCTGTTTTGGATAGTCCTTTGGCGTTGTCGCCTTGTTCCAAGACTATAGAGATCAACACAGCAGATTGGGAACGGGGTGCGGCATGTCTGATTGGACTGAGGGGTATGTCAACACGGTTGACTACACCCATGGCTACTACAGCGAGATGAACCCTGCGCGCGTGCGCCTGGCCTTTCTGATGGCCGGGCTGGAGCCACCGGAAATTGTCAATTGCTGCGAGCTTGGCTTCGGGCAAGGCGTCTCATTGGCAATCCATTCCGCCGCCAGCGGCACGAGCTGGCATGGCAATGATTTCAATCCGGCCCATGTCATCAATGCACAGAAACTGTGCCTGGCAAGCGGCGCATCGGCCAGCCTGTGCGACGATTCCTTCCGCGACTACGCCCAGCGCGATGACCTCCCGCAGTTCGATTACATCGCTTTGCACGGTATCTGGAGCTGGGTGTCAGATGAGAACCGCGCGGCGCTTGTCGGTTTCCTGCGCAAGAATTTGCGCCCCGGCGGCGTGGTCTATGTCAGCTACAATGTGCTCGCAGGCTGTGCGCGCTTCCTGCCATTGCGCGAATTCATGATCGACAGCCAGCCGGCGGACGCGCTGCGTGGTAAACCGGAATCGGTGAAGGCGGCCATCGCCGAGCTTGAAAAGCTGATCGCGCTGAAACCGAGGTTCAGCGAAGGCGACCCGCGCATTGCCGAAACCCTCACGCACATCACCAAAGCCGATCCGCGTTATATCGCCCATGAATATCTCAACCGCGATTGGAAGCCGATGAGCTTTGCCGATGCAGGCAGGCTCCTGGGCGAGGCAAAGCTCACCTATGCCTGCTCGGCCAACATGCAAGATCATGCCGAATCGACCTATCTGCACTCGGAACAGAAGGCCGCGATCGATGCGGCCCCGACCCTGGCACAGCGCGAAAATCTGCGCGACATCATCATCAATCGTCGCTTTCGCTATGATTTCTGGGTGCGCGGCGCGCGCAGACTCCCGCTTTTGGTCCATACCGAGATTGTGCGTCACCTCAGGTTCGTGTTCTGCTCTGATAAGGCAAATGCCCTCTCCAAGACGGCAATGAATATCGGCGTTTCCAAGCTGACCGAGGCCAATTACGCCGCAATTCTCGATGCGCTCGATGCCAACAGGATACAAAGCTTCGGAACAATCGCCGATGCCCTGAAACCCCATGGCCTCAGCCCGTCAAATGTCTTCCAGATGTTGACGATGCTCACACATCGTGGCCATGCAGCCTTGTGCCGGCCAGACAACCTCGTGGAAAAGACCCGCCCCGCAGCCGAAAGGTTCAACACCCACGTGTTGGAAACGGCGCGCTCAAAGGGCGATGTCAATGTGCTGGCAAGCCCTGTCACCGGCGGCGGTTTCGGCATCGGCCGCATTGATCAGCTCATGCTGCTGGGCATGCGCGAAGGTGCAAAAACGCCAGAGCAGATCTCAGCCTTTGTCTGGGCCTGCCTCGCCCGCCAGAATGAACGGCTGACCAAGGAGGGCAAGACCATCGAGACGGAAGCCGAGAATCTCGACCTCCTGCGCAAACAGGCCGAGCTTTTCCAGGCCAACATACTGCCTGTCTTGAAAGCCCTCGCGATTGCGTGATCAGAGCGCTGCATCTGGCGGAGGCATCGGCGGGTAATCACTTGGCAGGGCGAGGAAACAAGGTGTTTCGCGCCACATGCCAGGAGACACATCATGGTCCGCCCCCGCTCCGTCCACCCGCGCCCCGCGCTGCGCCTCATCGGCATGTTTCTGGTGATGTTGCTGTTCTCGCTGCCTGCATTGCTGGGCCCAGCCCGCGCCAGCACCTATGACAGCTGGCCGCCACTCACCGCAGAATTCCCCTCGACTGGCGGCGGCGGCGTCATGATCCTGGGGTATGATCCTGTCGTGGCAGCCGGCAGATGCACAACGGATTTCCAGGCCAGACTGGCCGATGGTGCGGTCTATCGCAATGAGGCCAGCTTCGATGCCGTGCCCACAGCAGGCGGCATCTTGTGCACCAATGGCAAATGGCGCGCCAAGGATGGCTCAGCCGAAGGCACCACGCCCTTCGAGGTGTTCATCAAGGATGGCGTGAAACGCGGGAAGCCCTGAGTGTGCAGGCAATCTTTGGCGTATGCGCCGCTCAGGAAGATGGAGCCGTGTAGCCTTATCCTGCGCGTACCTTGTTGGGCGCGAGGTCAACAGTGGCGGCATCGATGCGCCCGATATGCTTCTCGATGAGCCTCAGGTTCCGCTCATTGGAGCGATAAACAATATCGAACAGATCCCCGATGAACGGGATCGCGCCAATCACCGTGTCGAGTGCCGTATTGCGCAGCATGCGCGCCAGATCGGCCTTCGGCACGCCCAGATGCCGCGCATCATTGATCAAAACCAGCGCAACACTGGCCATGACAACATCTCCCGCGACCGGCACAGCGCCAATAATGGCATCCAGCCCGATTTTCACATCGGTACCTGGAAACGTCACGGCTGTATCGGTGACGCGCGTGATCAGGGCCACGCGCTTCAATCGCATGGCGAGGGCATCAACCCGCTGCGGCGAATCGTAATTCATCGCGTCACTGCTTCTGGCCAGGCTTTGCCTTGCCTGCCGCCATGGCCGCAATTTTCTGCCCGAGAGCACTCGACGCGAAAGCGGCAGGACGAGGCTCGGTCGGTTGTTTGGCAGGCACAGGAGCGGGCTGGTTAGCCGGCACATTGGCAGGCACGGGCGTAGAATAAGACGCGGCACCTTGCGGCATTGCATGTGAGTGATTGATCAGAGTTGGGGATGCCTTTCGCCTGACAATCATCCACTTGACAAACCAGATGGCGGCAAGGCCGCCTGCCCAAAGCAGGATCATGGCGATCTGGCCGATGTCGCCGAGCAAATCCGAGAGCCAGCCTATGCCGAAATCCATGCCGCCAAGCGGCGCAGAGGCAATCGCTGCCCCGCCCTCGAACACGCCTTCAACCAGCGAAACCAGCACGAACAGCACAAGGCAGATCAGCGACCATACCGCCGCCGTTACCCCCGCCCCCATCCATGCCACAAGCCTGAGCACCTTTGCCTCCGTCATTCCACGAACGCCGGCTATCCGGCGCGCTCATGACATGGGGAAGAGATTACAGCAGCACAAGGGAGGGCAGCGCCGCCATAACTACATGCGAAACAAGTCGATTTCAGCTACCTGGATTCTCAAAAACCATCTGGCCATTCACGTGCAGAATGAAAGATAGCGAGTATTTCAACACGCCCGCCGCACACGCGATAAGGCACAATGAACTTTGAGCCCGCGACAATCAGCTCACGCGTTTCGGCGACGCGTCCTGGCCTGCCAGAATCGGGAAACGCGGCGAGGCGTGACACCGCAGCACGAATGCGATCACGCAGCGCTATGGCAGCAATGGGCGACTCTGCGCTGACACGATCCGCGATCAAGCCAAGTTCTGTGACGGCCCGCCGCGTCCAGACAATCTTCATTCAGCAGCTTTGGCCTTCGCGCCAAACCGGGCGAAAGCCGCCTCAACCTCGCCCTCGCTCGCGAAGTCTCGGCGATCCGCATCTGCAATCCCCTCGCGGATACGTGCGATCTGCCAGGATTGCTCAGCGATATAGCGCTCGATGGCCCGGTTGATCAGCCAGTTGCGCGAGCGATCCATGCCGGCCGCCAGCTTGTCGAGCGCATCGAGCTTGGTGTCGTCGTCGAGACGTATGGTCACTGATGAT
>JBOFIL010000313.1:0-2454 GCA_051650165.1 Allobosea sp. | reverse complement strand
ACATGCCGGTGCAGTACCGCGATGGCATCATGGCAGAGCACCTCTGGACACGCGAAAAGGCTGGCCTGTTCGATGTGTCGCATATGGGTCAGGCCTTTCTCATCGGCCCCGACCACGAGACAACAGCGCGTGCGCTTGAGGCGCTGATCCCTGCCGATATTGTCAATCTCGCGCCCGGCAAGCAGCGTTATTCGCAGCTGCTGAACGATGAAGGCGGCATTCTCGATGATCTGATGGTGACGCGCTCGCCTGACGCCGAAGAGGATGGCGTGCTGTTTCTCGTCGTCAACGCCGCCTGCAAGGATG
The DNA here is from genome assembly GCA_051650165.1 of Allobosea sp. Taxonomy (GTDB): domain Bacteria; phylum Pseudomonadota; class Alphaproteobacteria; order Rhizobiales; family Beijerinckiaceae; genus Allobosea. The sequence goes on along the minus strand of JBOFIL010000313.1, from coordinate 2,148 downwards.
CGGATTATGCCCATATCGCCGCGCGTCTGCCCGATGGCATCAAGCTCATCACCGCGCCTCACCGCGCGCTGATCGCGCTGCAAGGCCCTGCCGCCGTGGATGTTGTCAGCGCCTACGAGCCTTCTCTCGCCGAGATGGCGTTCATGACCGTGCGCACCGCGCGCCTCAATGGCATCGCCGTCAACATCTCGCGCTCTGGTTACACCGGCGAAGACGGCTTCGAGATTTCAGTCGCCAATGAACGCGCTGGCGCATTGTGGGATTTGCTCGCCGCTGATTCACGCGTGAAGCCCATTGGCCTCGGCGCACGCGATTCGCTCCGGCTGGAGGGCGGACTTTGCCTCTATGGCCATGACATCGACGCCACCACCTCGCCCATCGAAGGCGGGCTCGCCTGGTCAATCCAGAAGCGCCGCCGCGAGGAAGGCGGCTTTCCCGGTAGCGCCCGCATCCAGCGCGAATTGGCGGAAGGCCCGGCCCGCAAGCGGGTTGGCATTCTGCCTGAAGGACGTCAGCCCGCCAGAGAGGGCGCGGAGATCGCCGCTGAAGATGGACGCATCATCGGGCGCGTCACCTCCGGCGGCTTCGGCCCCAGCCTCAACGGCCCGCTTGCCATGGGTCTTGTCGAGGCGGCATTTGCTGCTCCCGGCACAGCGCTGAACCTGATGGTGCGCGGCAAGCCGCTGGCGGCCAAGACCGTATCCATGCCCTTCATCCCCAACCGTTTCAAACGCTGATCAAAGAGGAACGTACCGATGTCCGAGACCCGCTACACCAAGGACCATGAATACATCCGCGTTGAGGGCGATACCGGCGTGGTCGGCATCACCGATTATGCGCAGGCCCAGCTTGGCGATGTCGTGTTCGTCGAATTGCCTAGCATGGGCAAGGCCGTGACCAAGGGCGGCGAGGCCGCTGTGGTCGAGAGCGTCAAGGCTGCATCTGAGGTCTATGCGCCGGTTTCGGGCGAGGTGGTCGCGGTCAATAATGATCTGGAGGCCGCCCCCGGCACCGTCAACGAAGACCCTTCCGGCAAGGGCTGGTTCCTCAAGATCAAGCTCGCCGACAAGGCTGAACTCGATGGCCTGATGAGCGAGGCCGATTACGAGACTTATGTGAAATCACTGGGGTAATTTGATCTGTCATTCCCGATGCGGCAATGGCCGCGAGCGGGAGTCCACATCTCCTTATCCACTCATGCCATGGATTTCGTCGCCTCCGGCGGCGCCCTTCGGGTCCGCCCGTCCCTGTGGACCGTCGGGAATGACAAGGAAAAAAACCGATGCGCTACCTGCCCCTTTCCAATGATGATCGCAGCGCGATGCTGGCGAAGATCGGCGTCGACAATATCGACGCGCTGTTCTCCGATGTGCCGAAATCCAAGCTGCTGAAAAAGCTGCCCGACCTGCCGCTGCACAAGACCGAGCTGGAGGTGGAGCGCCATCTGGGACGTCTGGCCGCCATGAACATGCCGGCATCCTCCGTGCCGTTTTTCGTCGGCGCGGGCGCCTACAAGCACCATGTGCCGGCCACCGTCGATCACCTGATCCAGCGCTCGGAGTTCCTGACCAGCTACACACCCTATCAGCCGGAAATCGCGCAGGGCACGCTGCAATATCTGTTCGAATTCCAGACGCAGGTTGCCCGCCTCACCGGCATGGATGTGGCCAACGCCTCGATGTATGACGGCTCCACCGGCTGCGGCGAGGCTGTGCTGATGGCGCACCGCGTCACCCGCCGCAACAAGGCCGTTCTGTCCGGCGGCCTGCATCCGCAATACCGCGCCGTGGTCGAGACGCTCTCCGAGATGGCGAGCGATGAGGTCGAGGCGCTTGCCCCCGATGTGCAGGCCAATGAGGACATCATCGCCCGCATTGATGGCTCAACCTCATGCGTGGTCGTGCAATCCCCCGATGTGTTCGGCAATTTGCGCGATCTCACCCCCATTTCCGCCGCCTGCCAAAAGCATGGCGCACTGTTGATCGCAGTGTTCACCGAGGCAGTCTCACTGGGCGCGGTCACGCCTCCAGGCGCAATGGGCGCGGACATCGTGGTGGGTGAGGGTCAATCCATCGGCAACGGGCTGAACTTCGGCGGGCCTTACGTTGGCTTGTTTGCCGCGAAGCAAAAATATGTACGACAGATGCC
>JBOFIL010000312.1:0-8011 GCA_051650165.1 Allobosea sp. | reverse complement strand
CTCGCTCTCATGGATACGTCAGACACGCGCGGGCGGCGATGCCTGGGAACTGGTTGAGGTGCCGCTGACCGAAGAGCGCGAGGCGTATCGGGTCGAGATCATGGCGGGCGCTGTGCTGACGCGCAGCATCGAATGCGCGACGCCATCGACGCTCTATTCTGCGGCAGATGAGCTCTCGGATTTCGGCACGGCACAAGCCGCGCTCAGCCTGCGCATTGTCCAGCTCAGTGCGACGGTGGGCGATGGCGCAGCACTCATCCGCACCATCCCGATCTGGTGAACATCGCCCGATGAAATCGAGCCTAGCTGGCATTTCAGGAGCATTCCATGACTGACACTCCCAACCTTTCGCTGCCGCTGATCGCGGCGGCGCAAGCGCAAAAGCATGTCACGCACAATGAGGCACTGGCGCTCATCGATGCGATGGTGCAGCTCTGCGTGCTCTCGCGCACGCAAACAGCGCCGCCATCCAGCCCGGTAGAGGGCGCGCGCTATCTTGTGCCGGCAGGTGCGACGGGTGGCTTTTCTGGCAAGGCCACGCAGATTGCGCTGTTTGATGGGGGGGGCTGGCGCTTCCTGCCGCCCAAGGCCGGCTGGCAGGCCTATGTCGATGATGAGGATGTGGTGCTGGTCTGGAATGGCACGGCCTGGGTTGCGCTCGGCCAGGCGATTGGCGGCATTGATCAACTTGCGGCGCTTGGCATTGGCACGGCGAGTGACCCGGTGAACAGGTTGGCCCTGCGTGCACAAGGCGCGCTGATGACAGCCCAGCGCATTGCCGCAAGCGGCACGGGCGACATCCGCCTGACCCTCGAGAAAGAGGCGGCGGCGCGCACAGGCTCACTGCTGTTCCAGAGCAACTATTCCGGTCGCGCCGAAATGGGGTTGATGGGCGATAACGATTTTCGGGTGAAGGTCTCGGCGGATGGCGCGACCTGGCGCGATGCGCTTTTGGTCAACGGCGCAAGCGGGCAGGTGAGCTTTCCCAACGGGGTGAGTGGGCTTTCCGGCGGGTCGGGCGGCGGCACATTGGGGCAATGCCGTCTGGAGCTTTCAGGAGCCAATCTGAAGCTGATCCCCCGCAACGGAAACGGGCTGACAATCAATGGTGCGACGGCAACCATTCCGCCTGCGGGTATCACGCTCGCGGCCACCGGGCTGGCGGCCAACACCACTTATTACATCTATGCTGTTGCAAGCGCCGGGGCGATATTGGCGCTGGAGGCCAGCACAACGGGATGGACAGTGCATACGGATGGCACCGCGATCAAATCCGCTGATGCCTCACGTGCGCTTGTCGGCATGGCGCGCACGATAGCTGGGCCTGCCTGGATCGACAGCGCCAAGCAGCGCTTTGTCACGAGTTGGTTCAATCGCCGAAATGTGTCTTTCTCTGCAAGCTTTACCGCCGTGCGATCCACGACCAGCATCAGCTATGCGGAGATCAACACTGAAATCCGCTGCGAGTTTCTGGTGTGGGCAGGGGATGCAGTGTCAGCGAGCCTTTCTGGCTCGATGTATAACAGCATAGGCACAGCCTCGACGCTTGCCTCGCTCGGCTTTAATGGCATCACGCCCAGCGGCTATGTCGCGATGACCGGCAGCAACTCGCAGCCAGCGGCTTATCAAGTCATGAACAATGCCCTCACCGAAGGATATAACTACGTGACACATCTGGGCAAAGCGTCGGGGGGTACGGCCCAGTTCGGTTACCTGGCTCCAGAGTTCAACGCGATCAACGGCATGGTCCATGCCTGATCCCTATCCAGGCGGGAACCTGCCACGTGTATTCATCACGGGTTCAGCCGCACCAGGGCACACACTTCTTCATGAAGATCAGAGCATTCCTTGCGGCAACAATCACGGTCATGACCCTTGCGGGCCTGAGCGTCGGGAATGGCTCTGCCACGCCGGCAAATGCGCAGGCTGCCTGCCTCTCTGGCCCGGATATGCGCAAGGCGATCAGCGCCGAGCATGCGGTGCAGCCCGACATCGCTCTCAGGAATGCGCGTGCCGCAGCACCAGGCGATGTCGTGCGCATGCGGCTGTGCAAGGATGACCAGGATCTCGTCTATCTCGTCACCACGGTGATGAAGGATGGCCGCGTTCACCGCGTGACGGTCGAGGCAAAGTCGGGCAAGGTAACGGTGGTGCGCTGAGCCGCGGATTCGTTTGCCTTGATGGGAGCCTGAAAGCCTTGCGATTGCTCGTTGTCGAAGATGACAAGGATATAAACCGCCAGATAGCCACTGCGTTGGGTCAGGCTGGTTATGCCGTGGACTCTGCATTTGATGGCGAGGAGGCATTGTTTCTGGGAGAAACAGAGCCCTATGATGCCATTGTGCTCGATCTCGGCCTGCCGATGATGGATGGCGTGAGTGTGCTTCAGGCTTGGCGACGCGCCGGCAAGAAAATGCCTGTGCTGATACTTACAGCGCGTGACCGCTGGAGCGACAAGGTTGCAGCCTTCGATGTCGGCGCTGATGATTACGTGGTCAAGCCCTTCCACATGGAGGAGCTTTTGGCACGCCTGCGCGCGCTGGTGCGCCGTGCCACTGGTCATGCCACCAGCGAGATTTCCTGCGGGCCTGTGCAGATCGACACCCGCTCAAGCCGCGTGCTTGTAGGCGGGCGCGCGGTAAAGCTCACCTCGCATGAATATCGCCTGCTGGCTTATCTCATGCACCATCAGGGCAGGGTGGTTTCGCGCACTGAACTGGTCGAGCATCTCTATGATCAGGATTTCGATCGCGACTCGAACACGGTTGAGGTGTTTGTCGGGCGGCTGCGCAAGAAGCTTGATGTGGACCTGATTCAGACAGTGCGCGGGCTGGGCTATCTGGTGGCACCGCCTGATTTTGCTCCTGCAAAGAGCTGATTGATGCGCTGGCCGGCCCGCTGGTTCGGCGCGAGCGGCTCCATCCGCCGCCGGCTTTTCCTGTCCTCGGCGATGTGCTGCATCGTCGTGCTCTTCGTTGCAGGCGTGGCGCTCACGGCGTTCTACCGAACAGTGGCGCAGCGCGGTTTTGATGAGCGCTTGCAGGTCTACATCAAGGAGCTGGTTGCTGACCTTGCCTCGCCGGTTGAGGATGGCGCGGCGACCCCCGGCAGCCTGGGGGAGCCACGCTTCGAATTGCCGCTTTCGGGCTGGTATTGGCAGATCACGCGGCTAGGCGGCGATAAACCCGAAATCCGCGGCTCGCGCTCTCTCGTGGGCGGACAGCTCGCTTCGCTTGAGTCACAAGGCATCAAGCTCAGCCGCCGGCTCCTGCGCGAGGCCTATGTCACCGGGCCCGATACGCGGGGCTTGCGCGCGATGGAGCGGTTCATCGATGTGGGCGAAGATGGCCAATTCCTTGTTCTGGTGAGTGGACCGGCGGATGAGATCGAGGATGAGATCACCGAATTCAGGCGCTGGCTCACCTTCACCTTCGTCCTGTTGGGCCTCGCGCTTGTCGCCTCGACGCTGTTTCAGATGGCGTATTCGCTGAAACCCCTGCGCCGGCTTGGCGCTGCCATCGAGGATGTGCGCACAGGCGAGACCCAGCGGATCGACGGGGACTATCCGCCTGATCTGGCTCCTCTTTCGACCGAGCTGAACCTGTTGATTGATGCCAATCACGAAATTCTGGAGCGCGCCCGCACGCAGGTGGGAAACCTTGCTCATGCGCTGAAGACGCCGCTCAGCGTCATGATAAATGAGGCTGCCTCGCAGGATGATCCCTTGGCTGCCAAGGTGCGGGAGCAGGCCACGGTCATGCGTGATCAGGTGCAGTATTATCTGGATCGCGCCCGCGCTGCGGCGGTCAGCGGCGCGCTGGGTGGTGCAACAGATGTGCAGCCCGTGGTGACGGCTCTCAAACGCACCTTCGAGAAAATCTATGCCGACAAGGCGCTGGCTCTGGCCAATGAAGTGCCGGAGAGCGCGCGTTTTCGCGGCGAAAAGCAGGATCTGGAGGAGATGCTTGGCAACCTCGTCGACAATGCCTGCAAATGGGCAACAGGGCATGTGATGGTCTCGATCGAGCAGGAGCCCGGCATCGCGACTTTCCGCCTGATCATTGATGATGACGGACCGGGCCTGCCGGATGGCACGGCGCGCGAGGTGCTGCGACGGGGGCGCAGGCTGGACGAAAGCAAGCCGGGATCAGGGCTTGGACTTTCGATTGTCGGCGATCTGGCCAAGCTCTATGGCGGCGGACTGGAGTTGACCAAGGCCCCCATGGGCGGCTTGCGTGTGGTTTTGACTTTGCCAAGGGTTTAAGGCGAGATATTCGACGGTTGCGTTTGACCCAGTCGCTTAATCCGTCGCATTTGACCTCTGCCCCGCTTTTGCCCGAAAGGGTCAGCAGATGAGCGCTGTGAATATCCGGCGATGACAAGAGATCGAGTACAGGCACATGCAGGCTTCCAAGTCAGGACAGAATAGCCATAAGCGCAACGTGTCGATGGCCGTGCTGATGTGCGCCATGCTTGTGGGCGGGTGTGTCAGCCGCCCAGGAGAGAGCCTTGGTTCTGTCAGCGGCGCAGTGATTGGCGCGGCGATCGGCAGCGGCTTTGGTGGCGGCGCGGGACGCGTGGCGGCCACGGTGGCCGGCGCTGCGATTGGCGGATTGATCGGCGGAGCCATTGGCCGCAATCTCGACGACATTGAACGTCAGCGTGCCTATGATGCGCATGTGGTGGCCTTTAATTCGGGCCGCCGAAGCTCATGGCGCGGTGAAAAGGGCAGCTATGGTTTCATCGAGCCTGCCGAGCCAATTCAGGGCGTACGAGGCTACTGCCGAGAGTACATCCACACCATCTACATTGATGGCCGCCCACAGCGCGCCAACGGCACAGCCTGCCGTGAGGCGGATGGCAGCTGGGTGATTATCAATTGATCACACAGAGTGTCTTGATGCCGCTCCAGGGCGCTATTCCATTCAGCGTGGCAGACTGAAGCAATGGTGCTGTGGATTCTGATGGCGATGATGGCAGGCGCGGCGGCACTCGCTGTGCTCTGGCCGTTGAGGGTGGCGGCATCCGAGCCTGTCAGCAACGCTGCTGATGGTGAGGTGGATGTTTACAAGGCGCATCTTGCCGAGATCGAGCGTGATCATCATCGTGGCCTGATCGGCGAGGCAGAGGCTGAAGGCTTGCGAGCTGAGGCTGCTCGCCGACTGTTGCGGCACACGGATGTTGAGGCAGCGCGGTCGATAGTCACGACAGGCTCTGATTGGCGCCGGCGCATGGCAGCTTTGTTCATCCTTGCAGCCTTGCCGGTTGGAGGTCTGGGTGTTTATCTCAAGCTTGGTTCGCCACAATTGCCGGATGTGCCACTGGCCACACGTGGGCTGGATAGGCCAGAGCAACTCGACATCCAGAATGCGTTGGCGCGCATCGAGCGTCATCTTGAAAGCAATCCGACAGATTTGCGTGGCTGGGATTTGATCGCGCCGATTTATCTGCGCATGGGCCGCCCACGCGATGCCGCACGCGCATTCGAGAGTGCCATTCGCAATGGCGGAAATTCGGCTGAGCGCTGGGCCTCGCTGGGTGAGGCGCGCATGGTGGCTGAAGAGGGCATGGTGACCGCCAGCGCTCGTGCCGCGTTCGAGGAAGCGCTGAAGCTGGAGCCTGGTTACCCAAAGGCGGCTTACGGGATGGCCGTCGCACGCCAGCAGGATGGCGATGTGGCGGGCGCGATCAGTTCGATCGAAGCGCTCATCGCCACAGCAGCACCCGATGCGGCTTACCTGCCGCTGCTGAAGGACTCTCTCGCCGCGCTTCAGGGCCGGCCTGCTGTGCCTTCATCGCAAACCGCCCAGCCAGTGATTCCCCAAGGTGGCGAGGCCATCGCCAGTCTGCCGCCGCCTGAGCGCATCAATGCCATCCGCTCCATGGTGGATGGGCTGGCTGCCAGGCTGGATGCGCAAGGGGGCACGCTTGAGGAATGGACACGGCTGATCCGCGCAAGATTGGTGCTTGAGGACCGCGCAGGGGCACAAACCGCGTTCCATGCGGCGATTGCTCGCCTTGCGCCCGATGCCGCTTCGCTGGAAAAGCTCAAGGCGCTGGGCAGGGAGCTGGACCTCAAGGAGCCACAACCATGAGTGCTGTGAGATGAGTCGCAAGCCATGAGCCGCAAGCCATGACCCGCAAACAACGACGCCTCACCATCATCGGCTCCGCCGGCCTTGTGCTGGCGCTGGCGGCCGGGCTGGTGATGTTTGCGCTGCGCGACAACATCGTGTTCTTTTTCGGCCCGACGGAACTCGCTGAGAAAGGCGTTGCGCCCGGCACCAGGCTCCGCATTGGCGGGTTGGTGAAGCAGGGCTCCGTGGAGAGAGGGCAAGGCCAGACGGTGCGGTTTCTCGTGACGGACGGCAAGGGAGATGTGGCGGTGAGCTACACGGGCATTCTGCCTGATCTGTTCCGCGAGGGGCAGGGCGTGGTGGCCGAGGGCGTGCTACAATCAGCCGGGCAGTTCCGCGCTGACAGCGTGCTTGCCCGCCATGATGAGAATTACATGCCCCGCGAAGTGGCTGATACGCTGAAAAAGCAGGGCGTCTGGCAGCATGGCGCACAAGGAACCGGTGTGGAGAAAAAACCGTGATCAGCGAGATCGGCCATTTCGCGCTTGCGCTTGCGCTGATGCTCTCTGTGGCGCAGATGCTGCTGCCGCACTGGGGCCTGAGGGCCAATGACCGGGCACTGATGAACACTGCTGCGCCAGCGGCGATCGGTGTGTTTGTGCTTGTGCTGATTGCCTTTGGAGCGCTGACCATCGGCTATGCGACATCGGATTTTTCGATTGCCAATGTTGTCGAGAATTCGCACTCGAAGAAGCCCTTCATCTACAAGCTCTCCGGCGTGTGGGGGAACCATGAGGGCTCAATGCTTCTCTGGGTGCTTATCCTTGCGCTGTTCGGCGCTCTGGTGGCGCTGTCGCGCAAATCCCTGCCAGAGCGGCTGCGCGCTGGGGCGCTATCTGCCCAAGGCGCTGTGACAATCGCTTTCCTGCTGTTTCTGCTGCTGGCCTCAAACCCGTTCCGCCGGGTGACCCCAGCGCCTGCTGAGGGCATGGATCTCAATCCGCTGCTGCAAGACCCCGGCCTCGCGATCCACCCGCCGCTGCTCTATGTCGGCTATGTCGGGTTTTCGATCACCTATGCTTTTGCCATGGCAGCGCTGATCGATGGGCGCATCGATTCTGTCTGGGCGCGTGCGGTTCGGCCATGGACGTTGATCGCCTGGGCCTTCCTGACGCTCGGCATCGCAATGGGCTCGTACTGGGCCTATTACGAACTCGGCTGGGGCGGCTGGTGGTTCTGGGATCCGGTCGAGAATGCCTCGCTCATGCCATGGCTCGCTGGCACTGCTCTGATCCACTCCACCATCGTCATGGAAAAGCGCGACGCGCTGAAGGTCTGGACCATTCTGCTGGCGATCCTCACCTTTTCGCTCTCGCTGCTGGGCACATTCCTGGTGCGCTCCGGTGTGCTGACCTCGGTGCACGCCTTCGCGGTTGATCCGGCGCGTGGCATGTTCATCCTGATCATCCTCATCGCTTTTATCGGCGGTTCGCTAGCGCTGTTTGCGTGGCGGGCGCCGCTGCTGAAACAGGGCGGATTGTTCGCGCCGGTTTCGCGTGAGGGCGCGCTGGTGGTGAACAACCTGTTCTTCGCAGCTGCCACCGCCGCCGTATTCATCGGCACGCTCTATCCGCTGGCGCTTGAGGCACTGACAGGTGCCAAGATCACGGTGGGGCCGCCCTTCTTCAACGCCACCTTCCTGCCGATCCTTGTGCCGCTGATCGCCTTCCTGCCCTTCGCGCAAACCCTTGCATGGAAGCGTGGCGACTTGGCCGGAGCTGCACAGCGCATGGGGTTTGCGCTGGGGATTGGCGTGCTTGCGGCCTTGGGGATCGCGGCATGGAACACCGGCGGGCCGGTCGCTGCTCCTCTTGGAGTGGGGCTTGGCCTGTTCGTCATCCTGGGTGCGATCTGGGATATTGCCGAGCGCATTG
>JBOFIL010000311.1:0-30690 GCA_051650165.1 Allobosea sp. | reverse complement strand
GGTGCTGCGCTCGGCCCAGCAGCGCTCGACCTTCCTGAACACCATGGTGGAGCGCTCCATCACCATCACGGTGCTGTGGCTGCATCTCGTGGTGCTGGCAATTGGCGCGTATCTCACCTTCAACGGCGTGATCACGGTTGGCACCTTCGTGGCCTTCGAGAGCGTGTTCTGGGAGATCACCTACAATATCAACCATCTGACGCAGTATATCCCGGTGGTGATCGATGCCTCCGGCGGCGTGCGCCATATGAACGAGCTGCTCAACGAGCCGATCAGAGTATCCGACAAGCCAAACGCGCCCGATATGGCGAAATTCGAGAAGGACATCACCTTCGAGAACGTCAAATTCTCCTATGACGGCATCCAAAACCACCTGCGTGGCCTCTCCATGACCATTGCAGCCGGGCGGCGCGTCGCGATTGTCGGCCCCAGCGGGGCGGGCAAGAGCACGATCCTCAACCTTGTGCTTCGGCTCTATGATCCGAAATCTGGCCGCGTCATGATCGACGGGGTCAACATCGCCGATGTGACGCGCGACTCACTGCGCGCCCAGATGGCGGTGGTGTTCCAGGAGAATGTGCTGTTCAACACCACGTTCCGCGAGAACATCCGCCTCGGCCATGCCGGCGCCACGGATGAAGAGGTGGAGGCCGCGGCCAAACAGGCCGAGATCCATAAGTTCATCATGGGCCTGCCGCATGGCTACGACACCATGGTGGGCGAGCGCGGCGACACGCTCTCGGGCGGTCAGCGCCAGCGCATCGCCATCGCGCGCGCGCTGGTGCGCAACCCGGCCATCCTGCTTCTGGATGAGGCGACCTCCGCCCTCGACCAGACCACAGAAGCGGCGATCAACAAGACGCTGAAGAAGGTCGGCAAGGGCCGCACGGTGCTGTTCATCACGCACAGGCTCACATCGGTCACCGATATGGACGAGGTGATCGTGCTCTCGAAGGGCAACATGGTGGAGCGCGGCTCGCATGCCGATTTGCTCAAGATGAAGGGCGGGCTCTACAAGAAGCTCTGGGATGACCAGATGAACGCCAAGCACGGCGATGATGATGACGACGAGGATGACGAGGACTGAGCGGGGAGGATGATGCTAATAGGGCATGGCAAAAAATCTGCGGTTGCTTCTGCTGCCTTCCTATTCATAGGCGGCGCTGCCCTTGCGCATCATGGGTTCACGGGCCGCTACGACGCCTCGCGCCCGATATGGATTGAAGGCACGGTTGAAAGCTCTGCCTTTGCTCCCCCGCACCCGGTCATTGCTGTGCGTGTTGATGGCGCTGCTCGCCCGCCTGCTGATTTGGCCCTGCCAACAGAGCTTGCAGGCCCCCTCGCAGCGCGCCCCGAGGACACTGGCCAGCGGGTCGAGGTGGAATTCCCGCCTGTCAGCACCTTCTACCAGATGGGCAGCCAGATCCGCGTCGGTGAACGTGTGGCCATCATTGCATTGCGTAACTGCAATGCGCCGCACCAGTTGCGCAGCCAATGGGTCCGCGCGGCAGCCGGCACCGTCATTGAGCGCGGCGGGCGGATGTCTGGCCAGGTCAACGGGTGTTAGCCAGGCCACATGCAAAGCCGCCTTGGACCACCTGTTCAGTTTAGGCATAAACAGCAGTGGCTAAGCCTGTGAGCGGCCAGCAAGCGCAAATTTGTGATTTTCGTTGTTGACGCGGGGGGCAACGCGAGTCATAAGCCGCCCACTTGCAACGGGCTGTGGCGAACAGTGCGTCGCTGGCATGAATTGCCGCGATAAAGGTTTCGTCAAACGCCGTTGGTTCTAGCGACGACTTTCCTGCCATAAGCGGGGCTTGTTGGGCATGATCGCGGGTCAACCGTGATCCTCTGCGTGGCTGACGCGCCAGAAGCGAGAGATCGCTCATGGCGCGATTCGTTTTGCGCCTATGCGTGGAACGGCCTGCTGGACCAATGGCTAAACAGCCTAGACCCAAGCCAGTTTCGACGTCGAATTGACGAGGATGAACCATACATGCCCACGATCAGCCAGCTGATCCGCAAGCCGCGCCAGAAGGTCGAGAGCCGCAACACGGCTCCGGCGCTTCAGAACTGCCCGCAGAAGCGAGGCGTTTGCACGCGCGTCTACACGACCACTCCGAAGAAGCCGAACTCGGCGCTTCGAAAGGTTGCCAAGGTGCGCCTGACCAACGGGTTCGAGGTCATCGGATATATTCCGGGTGAGGGTCACAACCTCCAGGAGCATTCCGTGGTCATGATCCGCGGCGGCCGCGTCAAGGATTTGCCCGGTGTGCGCTATCACATCCTGCGCGGTGTGCTCGACACGCAGGGCGTGAAGAACCGCAAGCAACGCCGTTCGAAGTACGGCGCGAAGCGTCCGAAGTGACGATCAGAGAAGACGGAGTTTAAGCCATGTCGCGTCGTCACCGCGCTGAAAAGCGAGAGATCATCCCGGACCCGAAGTTCGGAGATATTGTCGTCACCAAGTTCATGAACTCGGTGATGTATGAGGGCAAGAAATCCGCTGCCGAGACAATCGTCTATGGCGCGTTCGAAGTCATCGAAGGCAAGATGAAGTCCGACCCGCTGCCCGTGTTCAAGCAGGCACTGGAAAATGTCGCCCCGGCCATCGAGGTGCGTTCGCGCCGCGTGGGTGGTGCCACCTACCAGGTTCCGGTCGAGGTTCGCATGGAGCGCCGCCAGGCGCTGGCGATCCGCTGGTTGATTCAGGCCGCACGTGGCCGCAATGACCGCACCATGGTCGAGCGGCTTTCGGCAGAACTCATGGACGCTGCCAACAACCGTGGCAATGCGGTTAAGAAACGCGAAGACACGCACCGCATGGCGGAAGCGAACCGCGCTTTCTCGCATTACCGTTGGTGATGCAGGCCAGATTGATCAGGACGGAACAGAACAATGCCTCGCTCTAACGCTATTGAGGACTACCGCAATTTCGGCATCATGGCTCACATTGATGCTGGAAAAACCACGACGACTGAGCGGATCCTCTATTACACCGGCAAGTCACACAAGATCGGTGAAGTCCACGAGGGCGCGGCCACCATGGACTGGATGGCGCAGGAGCAGGAGCGTGGCATCACGATCACCTCTGCCGCGACCACATGCTTCTGGCGCGACAAGCGCCTGAACATCATCGACACGCCCGGCCACGTCGATTTCACCATCGAGGTCGAACGTTCGCTCCGCGTGCTGGATGGCTGCGTGTGCGTGTTGGACGGCAACCAGGGCGTCGAGCCACAGACCGAGACCGTCTGGCGTCAGGCTGACAAGTATGACGTCCCGCGCATCGTGTTCGTCAACAAGATGGACAAGATTGGCGCTGATTTCTTTCGCTGCGTGCAGGACATCATTGACCGCGTCGCCGGCAAGCCTGTCTGCCTCCAGCTGCCGATCGGCTCGGAAGCTGATTTCAAGGGCGTGATCGACCTCGTCAAGATGAAGGCGATAGTCTGGTCTGGCGAAGCTCTTGGCGCCAACTATGATGAAGTCGAGATCCCGGCAGAGCTGAAAGATCAGGCTGTTGAGTATCGTGGCAAGCTTCTTGAAGCAGCTGTCATGATGGATGACGAAGTCATGATGGCCTATCTGGATGGCCAGGAGCCCGACGAGGATACGCTGCGCCGTATGGTCCGCACCGCTGTCCAGCGCCGCGCCTTCCACCCCGTGTTCTGCGGTTCTGCCTTCAAGAACAAGGGCGTGCAGCCGCTTCTTGATGCAGTGGTTGATTTCCTGCCGTCGCCTGTCGACCGTGGCGAGATCAAGGGTATCGACTTCAAGACCGAGGAAGAGACGGTTCGCCGTCCGCTCGACACCGAGCCTTTCTCCATGCTTGCCTTCAAGATTATGGACGATCCGTTCGTCGGGACCATCACTTTCTGCCGCGTGTATTCGGGCAAGGTTGAGTCCGGTGCCAACATCATCAACTCGACCCGCGACAAGAAAGAGCGCGTGGGCCGCATGTTGCTGATGCACGCGAACAACCGCGAAGACATCAAGGAAGCCTTTGCGGGCGACATCGTCGCGCTGGCTGGCCTCAAGGATGTGCGCACCGGCGATACGCTGTGCGATCCTGTCAAGCCCGTGGTTCTTGAGCGCATGGAATTCCCCGATCCGGTCATCGAGATCGCGATCGAGCCGAAGTCCAAGGCCGATCAGGAGAAGCTGGGTCTGGCGCTGGCCAAGCTCGCTGCCGAGGATCCGTCCTTCCGTGTCTCGACCGACCAGGAGAGTGGCCAGACCATTCTCAAAGGCATGGGCGAGCTGCATCTCGACATCAAGGTCGACATCCTGCGCCGCACCTACAAGGTCGACGCCAATGTCGGCGCTCCGCAGGTGGCCTATCGCGAGAAGGTCTCACGCCGCGCAGAGATCGATTACACACACAAGAAGCAGTCCGGTGGTTCGGGCCAGTTCGCCCGCGTCAAGATCGTGGTCGAGCCGAACGAGCCGGGTGCCGGGTTCTCGTTTGAATCCAAGATCGTTGGCGGTTCGGTGCCGAAGGAATACATCCCAGGCGTCGAGAAGGGCCTTGAGTCCGTGATTGGTTCAGGTGTGCTCGCCGGCTTCCCTGTCGTGGACATCAAGTGCGAGCTGATCGACGGCGCGTATCACGAGGTGGATTCGTCGGCGCTTGCCTTCGAAATTGCATCGCGCGCTGCGCTTCGTGAAGGCCTCCAGAAGGCTGGTTCGGTTCTGCTCGAGCCGATTATGAAGGTCGAGGTGGTGACCCCGGAAGATTACACCGGCTCTGTCATCGGCGATCTCAACTCACGCCGCGGCCAGATTCAGGGCCAGGACATGCGGGGCAATGCTGTGGTGGTCAACGCCATGGTGCCGCTCGCCAACATGTTCGGCTACGTCAATACCTTGCGTTCATTCACGCAGGGCCGGGCGAACTACACGATGCAGTTCGACCATTATGAAGAAGTTCCACGCAACGAAGCTGAAAAGATCGTCGCGAAGTACGCCTGATTTTCTGAACCTAACAACCCATCAAGTCCTGAAGACCGACGGAGACTAGACCATGGCGAAGGAAAAATTCGCGCGGACAAAGCCGCACTGCAACATTGGCACGATTGGCCACGTTGACCACGGCAAGACCTCGCTGACCGCGGCGATCACAAAGGTGCTGGCCGAGTCCGGTGGCGCGACCTTCACGGCCTATGACCAGATCGACAAGGCCCCGGAAGAGAAGGCACGCGGCATCACCATCTCGACCGCACACGTCGAGTATGAGACTTCGAACCGTCACTATGCGCACGTCGATTGCCCTGGCCACGCCGATTATGTGAAGAACATGATCACCGGTGCGGCGCAGATGGACGGCGCGATCCTGGTCGTGTCCTCCGCTGATGGCCCGATGCCCCAGACCCGCGAGCACATCCTGCTCGCCCGTCAGGTCGGCGTGCCGGCGCTGGTGGTGTTCATGAACAAGGTCGATCTCGTCGATGATCCGGAGCTTCTGGAGTTGGTCGAGATGGAGATTCGCGAACTTCTCTCGAAGTATGACTTCCCGGGTGACGATATTCCGATCACCAAGGGGTCGGCCAAGGTTGCGCTCGATGGTGGCGATCCGAAGATCGGCCGCGAAGCCGTTCTGGCGCTGATGAAGACGGTTGACGAGTACATCCCGCAGCCAGAGCGCCCGATCGACCAGCCTTTCCTGATGCCGGTTGAAGACGTGTTCTCGATCTCGGGTCGTGGCACGGTCGTGACTGGCCGTGTCGAGCGCGGCGTGATCAAGGTTGGCGAGGAAGTCGAGATCGTCGGCATCCGTGACACCCAGAAATCGGTCATGACCGGCGTTGAAATGTTCCGCAAGCTGCTCGATCAGGGCCAGGCTGGCGACAACATCGGCGCGCTGCTGCGCGGCCTGAAGCGTGAGGATGTCGAGCGCGGTCAGGTTCTGTGCAAGCCGGGTTCGGTCAAGCCACACAAGAAGTTCAAGGCAGAAGCCTACATCCTGACCAAGGATGAGGGCGGCCGCCACACCCCGTTCTTCACCAACTATCGTCCGCAGTTCTACTTCCGTACCACGGACGTGACTGGCATCGTTCACCTGCCGGAAGGCGTGGAGATGGTGATGCCGGGCGACAATATCGCCATGACTGTCGATCTGATCACGCCCATCGCCATGGAAGAGAAGCTGCGCTTCGCTATCCGTGAGGGTGGCCGCACGGTCGGCGCCGGCGTCGTCGCGACGATCATCGAGTGAGCCGATTGGGAATGGCGAGCAGCGATCGGCGATTTCTTTCGCCGCTCGCCCTCCCATCTGGAGCAAGACAATGACAGGTCAAAATATCCGCATCCGGCTGAAGGCCTTCGATCACCGCATTCTCGATGCTTCAACGCGCGAGATCGTGTCGACTGCCAAGCGCACGGGAGCCCAGGTTCGCGGACCCATTCCGCTGCCGACGCTCATCGAGCGTTTCACCGTGAACCGCTCGCCGCACATCGACAAGAAGTCGCGCGAGCAGTTTGAGATGCGTACCCACAAGCGTGTGCTCGACATCGTTGAGCCTACACCACAGACAGTTGACGCTTTGATGAAGCTCGATCTGGCTGCCGGTGTCGACGTCGAAATCAAGCTCTGAACAGGAGCGGGATCCTCTCAACGGGCATTTCTTCGCCCTGGTATGATCCTCAACTAGAAGGTGGCACCGATGCGTTCCGGTGTAATTGCAACAAAGCTGGGCATGACCCGCGTCTTCACTGACGCGGGTGAGCATGTTCCTGTGACAGTGTTGAAGCTGGATGATTGCCAGGTCGTGGCACAGCGCACGGTCGAGAAGAATGGCTACACCGCCGTTCAGCTGGGCTCGGGCCGTGCCAAGGTCAAGAATGTCTCCAAGGCACAGCGCGGCCATTTCGCCGTCGCCAAGGTCGAGCCGAAGATGACCCTCGCCGAGTTCCGTGTCACTCCTGACGCGTTGCTGCCGGTGGGCGCTGAACTGACCGCCGATCATTTCGTGCCCGGCCAGTTCGTCGACGTCTCCGGCACTTCGACCGGCAAGGGCTTCGCTGGCGGCATGAAGCGCTGGAATTTCCGCGGTCTTCGCGCCACGCATGGTGTTTCGGTCTCGCACCGCTCGATCGGTTCGACCGGTGGCCGTCAGGATCCGGGCAAGACCTTCAAGAACAAGAAGATGCCTGGCCATATGGGTGCCGAGCGCATCACGACGCAGAATTTGCGCGTCGTGCAGACTGATGTGGCCCGTGGGCTCATCCTGGTCGAGGGCGCGGTTCCGGGTGTGGCCGGTGGCACCATCCAGGTGCGCGATGCTGTGAAGCGTCCGCTCCCCAAGGATGCGCCGGTTCCCGGCAAGTTCCGTCTTGGTAATGAGGCTCCGGTCGCGGAAGCCCAGGTTGCCGAGGCACAGGTTGAGGGCGGCGCCGCCGCTGAAACGCAGGAGGGCGTGTGATGAAGATTGACGTCACAACCCTTGAGGGCGGCAAGGCCGGCTCTGTCGATCTGAACGATGCGATTTACGGCCTGGAGCCGCGCGTTGATCTGATCCACCGCTACGTGCGCTGGCAGCTTGCCAAGCGCCGTGCGGGCACGCACCAGACGCTTGGTCGCAGCCTGATCAATCGCACGACCAAGAAGCTCTACAAGCAGAAGGGCTCGGGCAATGCCCGTCATGGTGCCGCTTCCGCTCCGCAGTTCCGCGGTGGTGGACGTGCCTTCGGCCCGGTCAACCGCGACCATGCGCATGACCTGCCAAAGAAGGTGAGGGCGCTCGCGCTTCGTCATGCTTTGTCGGCCAAGGCCAAGGATGCCGGCATCATCATTATTGATGACGCCAAGATCGCCCAGCCCAAGACCAAGGCGCTGATGGCGCATCTGGCAAAGCTGGGCCTGTCCAATGCGCTGGTCATCAGCGGTTCGGAAGTCGATGTGAACTTCGGCCTGGCCGCTCGCTCGATCCCGAATATCGATGTGCTGCCGGTTCAGGGCATCAATGTTTACGACATCATTCGCCGTGAGAAGCTCGTGCTGACCAAGGCGGCTGTCGATGCGCTGGAGGCGCGCTTCAAATGAGCATCGATCCGCGTCACTACGATGTGATCCTTTCGCCGGTGATCACCGAAAAAGCGACCGTGCTCTCCGAGCAGAACAAGGTCGTGTTCAAGGTCGCCAAGACAGCGACAAAGCCGCAGATCAAGGCTGCGGTGGAGAAGCTGTTTGATGTCAAGGTGAAGAGCGTCAACACGATCGTCACCGAAGGCAAGATGAAGATTTTCAAGGGCCGTCTCGGCCAGCGTTCCGATGTCAAGAAGGCCGTGGTGACCCTCGTAGAGGGCCACTCGATCGACGTGACCACCGGGCTCTGAGAGGCAAAGGATCCCAAACAATGGCTCTGAGAACCTATAAGCCAACCACGCCAAGCCTCCGCCAGCTCGTGCTGGTGGACAAGAGCGAGCTCTACAAGGGCAAGCCGGTCAAGGCGCTGACTGTCGGCAAGTCCGAAAAGGGCGGTCGCAACAACATGGGCCGCATCACGGTGCGTTTCCGTGGTGGCGGGCACAAGCAGTCGTATCGTTTGATCGATTTCAAGCGTCGCGGTTTTGATGGCCAGCAGGGCAAGGTGGAGCGGATCGAGTATGATCCCAACCGCACAGCCTTCATCGCGTTGATTTCCTACGAGAGCGGCAAGCAGGCCTATATCCTGGCCCCGCAGCGTCTCTCGGTGGGTGATACGGTGGTGTCGGGCGAGCAGGCTGACATCAAGCCGGGCAATGCACTGCCTTTGGCAACCATTCCGGTGGGAACCATCGTGCACAACATCGAGCTGAAGATCGGCAAGGGTGGCGCGATGGCGCGCTCGGCCGGCTCATACGCGCAGATTGTTGGCCGCGACCAGGGCTATGTCATCGTGCGCATGTCGTCTGGTGAACAGCGCCTCGTGCATGGCCAGTGCTATGGCACGGTCGGTGCGGTGTCGAACCCGGACCACATGAACATCTCGATCGGCAAGGCCGGTCGTAATCGCTGGCTCGGCAAGCGTCCGCACAACCGCGGCGTCGCCATGAACCCGATCGATCACCCACATGGCGGCGGCGAAGGCCGCACCTCGGGTGGCCGTCATCCTGTCACGCCCTGGGGCAAGCCGACCAAGGGCAAGAAGACGCGGTCGAACAAGCGGACTGACACATTCATCGTGTCGAGCCGTCACTCCCGCAAGAAGAAGGGCTGAGGTCTGTCATGACGCGTTCATTGTGGAAGGGCCCGTTCGTCGACGGCTATATGCTGAAGAAGGCCGAGGCCGCGCGCTCATCCGGGCGCTCTGATGTGATCAAGATCTGGAGCCGTCGCTCCACGATCCTGCCGCAGTTCGTCGGCCTCACCTTCGGCGTTTACAACGGCCAGAAGCACATTCCGGTCTTCGTCTCGGAAGAGATGGTGGGCCACAAGTTCGGCGAATTCTCGCCGACACGTACATTCCACGGCCATGCGGCCGACAAAAAAGCCAAGAGGAAGTGAGCCATGTCTAAGGCATCCACTCCCCGCGCCCTCTCGGACAAGGAAGCCAAGGCGGTTGCACGCAATCTGCGTGTCAGCCCCCAGAAGCTGAACCTTGTGGCGCAGATGATCCGCGGCAAGAAGGTGGCGAGCGCGCTCGCCGACCTCGAGTTTTCGCGCAAGCGCATCTCCAAGGATGTGCGCAAGTGCCTCGAGAGCGCCATCGCCAACGCCGAGAACAACCATGATCTCGATGTCGATGATCTGGTCGTCTCGCAGGCCTTTGTCGGCAAGTCGATGGTGATGAAGCGTTTCCATGCCCGCGCCCGCGGTCGTGGCGCGCGCATCCTGAAGCCTTTCGCCAACATCACGATCATCGTGCGCGAAGTCGAAGCGGCGGCCTGAGGAGAGAACGATGGGTCAGAAAATCAATCCGATCGGGCTTCGTCTCGGCATCAACCGCACCTGGGACTCCCGCTGGTACGCCAGCGGTGCCGAATACGCCAAGCTCCTCCATGAGGACATGGCCATTCGCGCCCAGCTGATGAAGCAGCTGAAACAGGCCGCGATCTCCAAGATCGTTATCGAGCGTCCGCACAAGAAGTGCCGCGTCAACATCTACTCGGCACGCCCGGGCGTGGTGATCGGCAAGAAGGGCGCGGACATCGAAAAGATCCGCAAGCAGATCGGCAAGATGACCAATGCCGAGGTCGCCATCAACATCGTCGAGGTGCGCAAGCCCGAGATCGATGCAACGCTGGTGGCTGAGTCAATCGCACAGCAGCTGGAGCGCCGCGTGGCCTTCCGCCGTGCCATGAAGCGCGCCGTGCAATCGGCGATGCGTCTCGGCGCGGAAGGCATCCGCATCAACTGCTCTGGCCGTCTTGGCGGCGCTGAAATCGCGCGTCTGGAATGGTATCGCGAAGGCCGTGTGCCGCTGCATACGCTGCGCGCCGATGTTGATTACGGCGTCGCAACTGCTTTCACCACCTATGGAACCTGCGGCATCAAGGTCTGGATCTTCAAGGGCGAAATCCTTGAACATGACCCGATGGCCCAGGACAAGCGGATCACGGATGACGGGGCCCGCTCAAGCGGTCGCCGCGATCAGGCCGCGTGAGACTGATCGAGACAGGCCATGCTGCAACCTAAACGCACCAAATTCCGTCGCGCCTTCAAGGGCCGTATCCACGGCGTCGCCAAGGGCGGCACTGATCTCAACTTCGGCCAGTTTGGCCTGAAGGCACTTGAGCCTGAGCGCGTCTCTGCGCGCCAGATCGAGGCTGCCCGCCGTGCCATCACCCGCGCCATGAAGCGCGCGGGCCGTGTCTGGATTCGCATCTTCCCAGATGTGCCTGTGTCGAAGAAGCCGACAGAGGTTCGCATGGGTAAGGGCAAGGGCGCAGTCGAATTGTGGGCCTGCCGGGTCAAGCCGGGACGCATCATGTTCGAGATCGATGGCGTTGCCGAAGATACCGCGCGCGAGGCGCTGCGTCTTGGGGCGGCCAAGCTGCCGATCAAGACCCGCTTCATCCAGCGTATCGCAGAGTGAGGAGAGCGACATGAAGACCAGACAACGCTTCTCCGATTTGAAGGTGATGACGGCTGATCAGCTGCAGGATGAGCTCCTGAAGCTGAAGAAGGAGCAGTTCAACCTGCGCTTTCAGCGCGCCTCCGGGCAGCTTGAGAGCACCTCGCGCGTGCGTGTCGTTCGCCGTGAGATCGCCAGGGTGAAGACCCTCCAGCGCCGTAATGCTGCCGCAACGGCAATGTGAGAAGGACAAGAAACATGCCGAAGCGCGTGCTCCAGGGGACAGTGGTTAGCGACAAGCAAGACAAAACAGTTGTCGTGCGCGTCGAACGCCGCTATACGCACCCCCTTCTGAAGAAGACGGTTCGCCGTTCCAAGAAATATGCCGCCCATGATGAGGCCAACAGCTTCAAGACGGGTGACACGGTCTGGATCGAGGAATCGAAGCCCATCTCCAAGAACAAGAGCTGGGTGGTCCTCGAGGCGGGGCCGAAGGGCTGAGGCAACTCAGGCTTTTAAATCGCTTCGATTTGGCAAACAGGGCTGGAAACAGTCCGCCAGACCAAGTCCGGGGGCAGGCCGCCCCTGGAAACCGGTCTGAACGCAACAAGACAAGAGAAGGATCAGGGCCATGATCCAGGTACAGACGAATCTCGACGTCGCCGACAATAGCGGTGCCCGTCGCGTCATGTGCATCAAGGTTCTGGGTGGTTCCAAGCGGAAATACGCCCATGTCGGTGATGTCATCGTCGTTTCGATCAAGGAAGCCATTCCGCGCGGTCGCGTGAAGAAGGGCGACGTCATGAAGGCGATCGTCGTTCGCACTGCGAAGGACATCCGCCGTGCCGATGGCTCCGTCATCCGGTTTGACCGCAACGCTGCCGTCCTGATCAACAATCAGGCCGAGCCAATCGGCACCCGTATCTTCGGGCCGGTTCCGCGCGAATTGCGCGCCAAGAACCACATGAAAATCATCTCTCTGGCGCCGGAGGTGCTGTGATGGCTGCCAAGATCAAGAAGGGCGACAAGGTCGTCGTGCTCGCCGGTCGCGACAAGGGTCGCAATGGCGAGGTCATCAAGGTTGTGCCGAAAGAGGGCCGTGCCCTCGTGCGCGGTGTCAACCTCGTGAAGCGTCACACCAAAGCCTCCCAGACCACAGAGGGCGGCATCATCTCCAAGGAAGCGCCGATCCAGCTTTCGAACATCGCCGTTGCCGATCCCAAGGATGGCAAACCGACGCGCGTTGGTTTCAAGGTGCTGGACGATGGCCGCAAGGTCCGCTTCGCCAAGCGTTCGGGAGACCTCATCGATGGCTAAGGGTCAGGAAGCGGCCTATACGCCGCGCATGAAGCAGCACTACGAGGATGTGGTGCGCAAGGGCATGATTGAGGCCTTTGGCTACAAGAATGCGTTCCAAATTCCGCAGATCGAGAAGATCGTGCTGAATATGGGCGTTGGCGAGGCGACCGCCGACCGCAAGAAGGTCGACACCGCCGCGCAGGATCTTGCGCTGATCGCCGGCCAGAAGCCGGTTGTCACCAAGGCCCGCCTGGCCATCGCCGGCTTCAAGCTGCGCGAGAACATGGCCATTGGTGCCAAGGTCACGCTGCGCAAATCGCGCATGTATGATTTCGTGGATCGCCTCGTCACCATCGCGCTGCCGCGCGTGCGTGACTTCCGCGGCCTCAACCCGAAGTCTTTCGACGGTCGCGGCAATTTCGCGCTCGGCATCAAGGAACACCTGGTGTTCCCTGAGATCAACTACGACAAGGTTGACTCATCCTGGGGCATGGACGTGATCGTTTGCACCACGGCCCAGACCGATGATGAGGCTCGCGCCTTGTTGAAACTGTTCAACTTCCCGTTCCGGCAGTGAGCTGAAAGCTCAAACGCGGAAACCAGGAGAGATCGATGGCAAAGAAAAGTTCGATCGAGAAGAACAACCGCCGCCAGAAGCTTGCGAAGCAGTTCGCAGCCAAGCGCGAGCGCCTTCTTTCGACCGCCAATGATATGTCGAAGCCAATGGATGAGCGCTTCACCGCGCGCATCAAGCTGGCTGAGCTGCCGCGCAATTCGAGCCCCACACGGGTTCGCAATCGCTGCGAAGTGACGGGACGTCCGCGCGCGGTTTACCGCACGCTCAAGATGTCGCGTGTGGCGCTGCGTGAACTGGGCAATAAGGGGCTCGTCCCCGGCCTGGTCAAGTCGAGCTGGTGAGGGAGTAACGACCATGGCGATCAATGATCCGTTGGGCGATATGCTCACCCGCATCCGCAATGCGCAGATGCGCCGCAAGTCCCGCGTTCGCACGCCGGGCTCCAAGCTGCGCGCCCGCGTTCTCGATGTGCTTCAGTCCGAAGGCTATATCCGTGGCTACAGCGCCACTGATTTTGGCGATGGGCGTACGGAGTTCGACATCGAGCTGAAATATTACGAAGGCCTGCCGGTCATCAAGACCATCGAGCGTGTCTCGAAGCCTGGCCGTCGTGTGTATGCCTCCGTCGATGCGCTTCCGCGCGTTGCCGATGGCCTGGGTGTCACCATTGTCTCCACACCGCGCGGCGTCATGGCCGATCACTCGGCACGTGAGGCAAAGGTTGGCGGCGAAGTGCTCTGCAAGGTCTTCTGACCAGCGCAGGCGGATAAAGAACAGGAGAGAGCATCATGTCTCGTGTAGGCAAGAAGCCGGTCCCGGTTCCCGCCGGCGTCACTGCGACGCTGGCTGGCCAGACCGTGAAAGTGAAGGGCGCGAAAGGCGAACTCGCCTTCACCGTCCCCGAGGAAGTCTCGGTGGTGATGGAGAATGGCGCTGTTGTCGTTCAGCCGCGTGATGCGTCCAAGCGCGCCCGCGCGCTGTGGGGCACATCGCGTGCGCAGGTGAATGTTCTCGTCGAGGGTGTCACCAAGGGCTTCGAGAAGAAGCTTGAGATCAACGGCGTCGGCTACAAGGCCGCCGTGCAGGGCAAGATCCTGAAGCTCAATCTCGGCTACAGCCACGACATCGATTACGAGATCCCCGCCGGGATCAGCATCGTGACGCCGAAGCCGACCGAGATCATCATCTCGGGCATCAACAAGCAGCAGGTTGGCCAGACAGCCGCCGAGATCCGCGACTATCGCGGCCCTGAGCCCTACAAGGGCAAGGGCGTGAAGTATGCCGGTGAATTCATCTTCCGCAAGGAAGGCAAGAAGAAGTAAGGACGCGAGACAATGACGAAGGAAACACTTTCCGAGCGTCGCAAGGCGCGCGTCCGCAAGGCGATCCGTGCAGCGGCCAATGGCCGCCCGCGGCTCTCCGTGCACCGGACGCACAAGCAGATCTATGCTCAGGTCATCGATGACGAGAAGGGCGTAACGCTCGCCTCAGCCTCGACCCTGGAAAAGGATCTCAAGGGCGGCATCAAATCAGGCGCCAACGTCGACGCGGCGACGCAAATCGGCAAGATCATTGCCGAGCGTGCCGTGAAGGCTGGCGTGACCGAGGTCGTGTTCGATCGCGGTGCCTATCTCTATCATGGCCGTGTCAAGGCGTTGGCGGATGCCGCGCGTGAAGGCGGCCTGCAGTTCTAACAGGCTACAATTCTGATCAATGGTCGCCCCACTGATGGGGCGCTCGAGCGAGCGGGACGGCACGAGCCAACCCCGCGCAAGTGAGAGGCAGTAAAATGGCAAGAGAACCGCGTGAACGGAAGGATCGCGACCGCGAGGAGCGTGACTCCGAGTTCGTCGACAAGCTCGTTCACATCAACCGCGTCGCCAAGGTGGTGAAGGGTGGCCGTCGCTTCGGCTTTGCAGCCCTCGTCGTTGTCGGCGATCAGAAGGGCCGTGTTGGCTTCGGCCATGGCAAGGCTCGCGAAGTGCCTGAGGCGATCCGCAAGGCAACCGAGGCTGCCAAGCGCGCTTTGGTCAAGATCTCGCTGAAGGATGGCCGCACCCTGCATCATGACGTGACTGGCCGCCATGGCGCTGGCCGCGTGATCGTACGCTCGGCTCCGGCCGGTACCGGCATCATCGCCGGTGGCCCGATGCGCGCCGTGTTCGAAGCCCTGGGTGTGGGCGATGTTGTCGCCAAGTCGCTCGGCTCGTCCAACCCTTACAACCTCGTGCGTGCCACATTCGACGCGCTGAAGAACGAGGACTCACCGCGCTCTGTCGCGGCGCGTCGTGGCCTCAAGGTCTCGTCGCTCCAGACACGTCGCCGCAATTCGGAGGCGGAAGCCTCCGAGGCAGCGTGAGGGAGGGCATGATGGCTGAGAAAAAGACAGTTACCGTCGAACAGACTGGCAGCCCGCTGCGCCGCGATGGCACACAGCGCGCCACGCTGATCGGCCTTGGTCTCAACAAGATGCGCAGGCAGTCGCAGCTTGAGGATACGCCCGCTGTGCGTGGCATGATCCGCAAGGTGCGCCACCTTGTCCGCGTCGTCGATGCGAAGTGAGGGCAGAACAATGAAACTCACTGATCTGCGAGACAATGAAGGTGCCGTGAAGAAGCGGATGCGCGTCGGACGCGGCATCGGCTCAGGCAAGGGCAAGACCGGTGGTCGCGGCGTGAAGGGTCAGAAGGCCCGCACAGGCGTTGCCATCAAGGGCTTCGAAGGCGGCCAGATGCCGCTCCATCGTCGCCTGCCCAAGCGCGGCTTCAGCAACGTCAACTTCGCCCGCGACCTGAACGAGGTGAATCTCGGCCGGGTGCAGCAGGCGCTGGATGCCGGCAAGCTCGACGCCAAGGCCGCCATCACCGTGGATGCACTGGTTGCAGCGGGCGTTTGCACCCGTGCCCGTGATGGCGTGAAGATCCTTGGCAATGGCGAGCTCAAGGCTGGCCTTGCTTTCGAGGTGTTCGGTGCTTCGGCATCGGCTGTTGCTGCGATTGAAAAGGCGGGTGGATCGGTCAAGATCCTCTCTGCAGACGCTTCACAGGCGTGAGCGCAGCGCATAGATAGATCATGGATGCGGCGGTTGGTGCTTGCTTCAAGCGCTGGCCGCCGTTTTCGTATGGGTGTCATTTTCGTCTGAAGAGATGCCGCGCGCTTGCCAGCGCCGGCTTTGCTGGATCAAGAGGTTTGCAACATCATGGCATCCGCCGCTGAACAGCTCGCCGCCAATCTGAATTTCGGAGCGCTTGGAAAAGCCACCGAGCTGAAGAACCGCATCTGGTTCACGCTTGGCGCGCTCATCGTGTTCCGGCTTGGCACCTATATTCCGCTGCCGGGCATCAACCCGGAGCAGGTGGCCGAGCTGTTCAAGCAGACGCAGAGCGGCGTGCTTGGCCTGTTCAACATGTTCTCCGGCGGCGCTGTCGGGCGTCTGGCCATCTTTGCCTTGAACATCATGCCGTATATCTCGGCGTCCATTATCATCCAGCTGATGACCAGCCTTGTGCCGACGCTGGAGGCACTCAAGAAGGAGGGGGAAGCAGGCCGCAAGGTGCTGAACCAGTATACGCGCTATCTCACGCTGGTGCTGGCCGTGTTCCAGGCCTGGGGCATCGCCGTGGGCTTGCAGGCCTCGCCCGGCCTCGTGCTCGACCCCGGCCCGTTCTTCATGCTCTCGACCATCATCACGCTGGTTGGCGGCACAATGTTCCTGTTGTGGCTGGGTGAGCAGATCACCAGCCGCGGCATTGGCAATGGCTCGTCGATGATCATTTTCGCCGGCATTGTGGCGGAATTCCCGGCGCAGCTGGCCCAAACCCTGGAGCTTGGCCGTCAGGGCGCTCTCTCGACCGGCCTGCTGCTCGCCGTGCTGCTGATGGCGATCTGCGTCATTGCCTTCTGCGTGTTCATGGAGCGCGCGCAGCGCCGCCTGCTGATCAGCTATCCGAAGCGTCAGGTCGGCAACAAGCTTTATGAGGGGCAGACCTCGTTCCTGCCGCTCAAGCTCAACACATCGGGCGTCATTCCGCCGATTTTTGCCTCGTCGCTGCTGCTGCTGCCGACAACCATTGCCAGTTTCAGCCAGGCATCTGGGGGCACAGGTTTCCTCGCCACCATGGCGACCTATCTCGCGCATGGCCGACCTTTATTCATGATCCTGTATGCGGCGCTGATCATCTTCTTCTGCTTCTTCTACACAGCCATCGTCTTCAACCCGGTTGAGACGGCGGACAACCTCAAGAAGCAGGGCGGGTTCATTCCGGGCATCCGCCCCGGAGAGCGTACCGCCGAGCATATCGACAAGGTTCTGACGCGCATCACGGTCATTGGTGCGGCCTATTTGACCATTGTCTGTCTTATCCCTGAGTTCATGATCACCTATGCCCAGATACCGATCATCCTGCTTGGCGGCACATCGCTGCTGATCGTGGTGACGACCACCATGGATACGGTGGCACAGGTGCACGGCCATCTCCTCGCGCATCAATATGAGGGGCTGGTCAAGAAGGCGAAACTCAGGGGAGCGCGGCGCTAAATGAGGCTGATTCTGCTGGGGCCCCCAGGGGCTGGCAAGGGGACGCAGGCCGCGCGCATCGTCGCGAAACACGGCATTCCGCAACTCTCAACAGGTGATATGCTGCGCGCAGCGGTGTCGGCAGGAACGCCTGTTGGCCTTCAGGCCAAGGCCGTGATGGAATCGGGCGGGCTGGTCTCAGATGCCATCGTGATCGGCATCATCGCTGACCGCATCGCAGAGGCAGATGCGCAGAAGGGGTTCATTCTGGATGGCTTCCCGCGCACAGTGGCGCAGGCTGAAGCACTCGATGCGATGCTTGACCAGAACAAGCTGAAGCTGGACGCCGTGATCGAACTTGTGGTCGATCAGGACAAACTCGTGCAGCGCATCGTCAACCGCGCAACTGAAGCCAAGGCCGCAGGCCAGCCGGTGCGCAAGGATGATGATCCGGAGGTCTTCAAGACACGCCTTGCCGCCTACAACCGCGATACGGCGATTGTCGCGCCCTATTACAAGAAGCGTGGGCAGCTGACCGCAATCGATGGCATGAAAAGCATCGATGATGTGACGGCGGATATGATGAAGGTGTTGGGCTGATCTGGCCTTTTGCTTGATCTTCTGATGGGACAACACAGTTTTGTCGGCGCTTCGCGTTGACATGCCCCCCAATCCCGTCTAACGCACCGGCACGCTGACATGAGACGCGCTCTCTGCCCTTTTCGGGGCGGGGAGTTTCGTTGCCTGAAAGCGCGCTCCGCAAGGGCCGGCCTCCACCGGCGCGGGGGATCAACAACTCTTCGCTCGGGCCATGCCCCATAGCGTCACACATGGAGAGAGCAGTGGCTCGTATCGCGGGTGTTAACATCCCAACCGCCAAGCGCACCGTAATTGCGCTGCAGTACATTCACGGCATTGGCGCAAAGTTCGCGTCAGAGATTTGCGAGAAGGTTGGTATTCCGGCCGAGCGCCGCGTCAACCAGCTCACCGATGCCGAGATCCTTCAGATCCGCGAGACGATTGACCGCGACTACATGGTCGAGGGCGATCTGCGCCGCGAAGTCTCGATGAACATCAAGCGCCTGATGGACCTTGGCTGCTATCGCGGCCTGCGCCATCGTCGTGGCCTGCCGGTCCGTGGCCAGCGCACGCATACCAATGCGCGCACCCGCAAGGGCAAGCCGAAGGCCATCGCCGGCAAGAAGAAGTAAGATTTCGTATTGCATCCGGCGTGGGTTTCTTCACGCCGGATGCTTGTTTTTAATCCCCAGCGCCTGGAGTCACGGGCGCGCCTGAAGGATCAGATAGAAAATGGCAAAAGAAGCCACCCGCGTTAAACGCCGCGAACGCAAGAACATCGTCTCCGGCGTGGCGCATGTGAACGCATCGTTCAATAACACCATCATCACCATCACGGATGCGCAGGGTAACACGATTTCGTGGTCCTCCGCTGGCATGATGGGCTTCAAGGGCTCGCGCAAATCGACCCCTTACGCTGCGCAGGTCGCGGCTGAGGATGCTGCCCGCAAGGCCAGCGAGCACGGCATGCGCACCCTCGAAGTCGAGGTGACAGGCCCCGGCTCTGGCCGCGAGTCCGCGCTGCGCGCGCTGCAATCAGCCGGTTTCACCGTGACATCCATCCGCGATGTGACACCGATTCCGCACAATGGCTGCCGCCCGCGTAAGCGTCGGCGCGTCTGACGTTTCGTTTGTGAGTGGGGCAGGCGGGTTCGCCTTCTCCAATTCATCTGGCGAGCGTTGGTTGACGTTCGCTTTTCCCGTTGAAGACACCCGAGGATGCGCTCGTGATCAGCAAAAACTGGCAGGAACTGTCGAAGCCGAACAAGCTCGAGATCAAGGTCGGCGACGACCCGAAGCGCCACGCGACTGTCGTCGCGCGCCCGCTTGAGCGCGGTTTTGGACTTACACTCGGCAACGCGCTTCGCCGCGTGCTTCTCTCGTCGCTTCAGGGCGCAGCCGTCACGGCTGTGCAGATCGACGGCGTGCTGCATGAGTTCTCGTCGATCCCCGGTGTGCGGGAAGATGTCACCGACATCATCCTCAACATCAAGGCGGTTGCGATCAAGATGCAGGGCGATGGTGCCAAGCGCATGACGCTTCGCAAGTCGGGCCCCGGCGTCGTGACGGCTGGCGACATCAACACGGTCGGCGATGTGCAGATCCTCAACCCCGATCTCGTGCTCTGCACGCTGGACGAGGGCGCTGAAATCCGCATGGAATTCACCGTCTCGACCGGCAAGGGCTATGTGCCAGCTGACCAGAACCGCCCGGAAGATGCGCCAATCGGTCTCATCCCTGTCGATGCGCTGTATTCGCCAGTGCGCAAGGTGTCGTATCGTGTCGAGAACACCCGCGAGGGCCAGAACCTTGACCGTGACATGCTCACGCTGCAGATCGAGACTGACGGCTCGGTGAGCCCTGAGGACGCGCTGGCGCTGGCCGCCCGCATCCTGCAGGATCAGCTGGCCGTGTTCATCACCTTCGAAGAGCCACGCCGCGAAGAGGCCGTATCGGCTGCGCCGCAGCTGCCATTCAACCCGGCGCTCCTCAAGAAGGTCGACGAGCTGGAGCTTTCTGTCCGCTCGGCGAACTGCCTGAAGAACGACAACATCACCTATATCGGCGACCTGATCCAGAAGACGGAAGCCGAGATGCTGCGCACACCGAACTTTGGCCGCAAGTCGCTCAACGAGATCAAGGAAGTGCTCGCCGCCATGGGCCTGCACCTCGGCATGGATGTCACCGGCTGGCCGCCGGAGAACATCGAGGAACTCGCTCGTCGTTTCGAGGAGCATTACTGAGGCAAGCGGGCAGTGGCCTCGCCACTGCCGATTGTCCTCACAATCGCCGCCCGTACCTTGGCACGGCGGGCGCCATCAACAGGAGAGCCACAATGCGTCACGGATTCAGGGGCCGCCGGTTCAGCCGCACGCCCGAGCACCGCAAAGCCATGTTCGCCAATATGGCGCAGGCCTTGATCAAGCATGAGCAGATCGTCACCACACTGCCCAAGGCGAAAGATCTTCGCCCGGTGGTGGAAAAGCTGATCACCCTTGGCAAGCGTGGTCCAAGCGATCTTCACGCCCGCCGCCAGGCCATTTCGGCCATCCGCGATGTGGTGCTGGTCAAGAAGCTCTTCGAGGTTCTGGGGCCGCGCTACAAGGAGCGCAATGGCGGCTATCTGCGTGTGCTGAAGGCGGGCTTCCGCTTCGGCGACAACGCACCCATGGCTGTGATCGAGTTTGTTGATCGCGACGTCGATGCCAAGGGCAAGGACTCAGGCCCTGTGCAGGTGCAGGCTGACGCCGCCGCTTGATAAGCTGGCTGAGTATTGAGTTTCGAAGGGCGGCTCTTGCGGGTCGCCCTTTTTCTTTTGAGCATGCAAATCCGGCGTGCCTTTTGTCGCGCTTTCCTTTCGCTGAGGCTGCGATAGGCTGCCCTCCAACAAATAACATTCAGGGAGGCGGTATTGTTCAGGAAAGTTGGAGTGGCCCTTGCGGGCCTTGGACTGTCCCTGCTTGGCTTGTCGCTGATGGCAACTGTCAGCCAAGCGCAAGATGTGTTCCCATCCAAGCCGATCAACATGATCGTGCCATTTGCACCGGGCGGCGCCTCAGATGTGATTGCGCGGCTGGTGAGCGATGAGATGGGCCGCGTGATCGGGCAGCGCATCGTCAACGAGAACATGGGCGGGGCGGGCGGCACAATCGCGCTGGCGCGGGCCGCGCAAGCCGCGCCAGATGGCTACACCATTGTGATCGGCAACAGCGGCACCAATGCTGCCTCCTATACGGTCCATGCCGATGTGGTGAAATATAAGCCTGAAGATTTCATGCCCATCGGCCTTGTGGCCAAAACCTCGCCCATGATCGCAGTGAAGCTTGACCACCCAGCCAAAACACTGGCCGAGCTGGTCGATTTTGCGAAGAAAAATCCCGGCAAGGTGACGCTTGGCCATGCTGGCGTCGGCTCCTCCAACTATCTGATCTGCCAGATGTTCATCCAGGCAGCCAAGGTCGAGGTTTCGCTCGTCAGCTATCGTGGGGCAGGGCCGGCGCTGAACGATTTGATGGGCGGGCAGATTGATGGTGTGTGCGACAACGCCACCTCGCTGATCGGCGCTGTGCAGGGGGCGAAGGTGCGTGCGCTTGTGGTGGCGACGCCAAACCGGATCGCGGCGTTGCCTGACATTCCTACCTCGGTTGAGGCAGGCCTGCCCGCTTTTCAGGCGCAAGGCTGGAATGCGCTGTTTGCGCCCAGGGGCACGCCGCAGCCAGTCATCGACAAGCTGAATGCTGCGTTGAAGCAGACATTGGCGAGCGATGGCCTGCGCAAGCGTTTCGATGAACTCGCCTCGGTTGTGCCTGCTGCTGAGGAGATCACACCAGCCTATGTCGACAAGGTGCTGCCCGGCGAGATTGCCAAGTTCAAGGATTTGCTGACAGGCAAATAGCAACCAGGCGAGCCGATGCAGGGCGGGTCGCTCTTCAGGGCAGGGTGGGCTGCTCTGGGCTCTGAGGCGGAGCTTGCCCGGCAAGCTCCACAGCCAATGCCAGAAGGGGCTCCAGCGTGGCATTGCCAATATCGCCCGGATTGATGAAGCCGTGGCGGATGAAGGTCTTCACTATCGGCTCTTCACGGATAGCCAGACCCATTTGCCATTCCGCGAAGCGCCGCGCCACAATTGGCCCGCGCACGAGCACATTGACATTGGTGTGGGCATGATCTGCCAGAATACGCAGAAACGTGCCCATCACAGCCGCCTCGTCGCCTTCGAGGATCTGCGCAAATTCGACGCCATCAAACATCAGATATCCGGTGATGCCGTTAATCCCGTTTAGCTTGCGCGCGCCAGCGACAATTCTCTCGACGCGCAAACGCCACTCGGCAGGGGTGTGCCCGAGCCTGCTGGTACTCACATATGCGAGTTGAATGAGGCGCATTCTTCGTCCAATAATACATTAGTTGGCTAATTGAAACTGTGGAAATTCCAGCCGCACGTACTCTGACATGGAACAAATATGACGCATGGGCAATAGCGCAACTCGGTAGCGCCCGCGCACATGCCCTGCCCAAACGATGAGCAGGCGATATGCGCTTGGGCTGGGCCTGCAGAGTGCCTATATTGATGCTTCGCATCGCGGAGCATTCAGCATGGCATACTGGTTTCATGGTGTAGTCGGGTTTCCTGGCGCGGTGGGCATATTCGCATCGGCACTCATCGCTGCCAGCGCGTTAGTCCTCGGCCAGACAGGAGCCCTGGCCCAGACACGGAGCGTGCCACAATCGCGCGCGGACATGCAGGCCTCGTTTGCCCCCGTGGTCAAGCAGGCTGCGCCGGCTGTCGTGAATGTCTATGGCGCGCGCGTGCAGAACCGCGGCCAGAACCCGTTCATGGATGATCCGTTTTTTCGCCGTTTCTTCGGCGATAATGGCTTTGGCGTGCCGCGGGACCGTGTGCAGCAATCGCTGGGGTCAGGCGTAATTGTCGATCAGGCCGGGCTGATCATCACCAACCATCATGTCATCGAGGGCATGAGTGAGGTGAAGGTAGCTCTCGCCGACAAGCGCGAATTCGAGGCTGAGATCGTGCTTCGTGATCCGCGCTCTGATCTGGCTGTGCTACGGATGAAAGCCCCTCCGGCAGGTATCGCGGCGATTTCGGTAGGCGATGCCGATGCACTGGAAGTCGGCGATCTGGTGCTGGCCATCGGCAACCCGTTTGGCGTGGGCCAGACGGTGACGCAAGGGATCGTCTCGGCGCTGGCCCGCACGCAAGTCGGCGTAACGGACTACCAATCCTTCATCCAAACCGATGCGGCGATCAACCCGGGCAATTCCGGCGGTGCGCTTGTTGACATGCAGGGGCGGCTGGTTGGCATCAACACCGCGATCTTCTCGCGCTCAGGGGGCAGCCACGGCATCGGCTTTGCCATCCCCACCAGCATGGTGCGCATCATCATCGAGTCGGCCCGTTCGGGCTCGAAGAATGTGCGCCGACCCTGGTTTGGCGCGCGGCTTCAGGCCGTGACCTCCGAGGTGGCCGAGAG
Organism: Allobosea sp.; assembly: GCA_051650165.1. Lineage (GTDB taxonomy): Bacteria > Pseudomonadota > Alphaproteobacteria > Rhizobiales > Beijerinckiaceae > Allobosea. The sequence goes on along the minus strand of JBOFIL010000311.1, from coordinate 7,230 downwards.
CTTGGGGCTGGACCGGCCCGCCGGTGTGCTGGTGGCGCGCGTCGAGGACAAGGGGCCCGCCAGTGATGCGGGCCTGCGCCGCTCTGATGTCATCGTGCAGGTTGATGGCCAGAATGTCGATGATCCAGATGCATTCGGTTATCGCTTCGCGACGCGGCCCGTGGGTGGCTCTGCCCAGCTTGGCATCATCCGCTCGGGTAAGCGCATGGTCATCCCTGTGCGGCTGATGGCTGCACCAGAAACCCGCCCACGCGATGAACTCCGGCTCGATAACCGTTCGCCGCTTGCGGGCGCGCAGGTGATGAACCTCTCGCCGGCCGTCGCCGAAGAGCTGGGCACCGAGGCCGGCACCGAGGGCGTGATCATTGCCGATGTGGTGGCTGGCTCGGCGGCGAACCGCGTTGGCTTCCGCAAGGGTGATATGGTCGTGGCGATCAATGGTGCACCAGTTGCGACCACACGTGCGCTCGAAACCGCCACGCGCGATCGCAAACGTTACTGGGAAATCACCATCAACCGCGATGGGCAGGTTCTCACCAGCGCATTTGGCGGCTAAGAGAGCCTACCAGGATGATCATGAACACGCGTGTGAAAATCACGCCTTATGCCACAGCAAGGACTGATCAATGACGAATGGCAGCATTATCCCTGACGCCGAACTGGCCAAATACGAAGAGGCCAGCCGGCTGCCATTGTCGCATTTTGCGGTTCTGCCGACGATCATCATCATCGACGTCACCAATTCATGCAATCTGCGCTGCCCGGTCTGCCCGGTGACCATCGCGATGACGCGCAAGCGCGGCCTGATGAAGATGGAGGTTTTCCAGCGCATCATCGACGATTTCCAGGATGAGGACGAGAAGCCGCAAATCTATTTCAACTTCTCCGGTGAGCCGACGCTGAACCCGGCGCTGCCTGATTTCATCGCCTATGCCACGCAGCATGGCCATGAGACGTTCCTGTCGACCAACGCGACCAAGCTGCCCGAGGCGATGTGCGAGCGGCTGATCAATGCTGGCCTCAGCCGTGTCAATCTGTGCATGGACGGGTTCTCCAAGGAGGCGCAGGAAAGCTACCGCGTGCTCTCCGATTTTGACGAGGTGCGCGACAATATCGAGCGCTTCCTCAATGTGCGCGAGCGGATGGGCGCGAAAAACCCCGTCACGGTGCTGCAAACGCTGCTGACCGCCTATTCCGAAAACCAGATCGACGAGATCACCACCTGGGCGCGCGATGCCGGGTTTGACAAAATTCGCTTCAAGACCTTCTCCGTCGGCTCCTATACGAGTGACGAGGAGAAGGAGGTCGCGCTGCGTTTCGTGCCGACGCGCGATGAGCTGAAGCGCCACCCCACTGATATTGGCCGCGCCACCTGCACCACGCCGCTCTACCAGACCGTGGTGTTCTGGAATGGCGACCTTGGCCTGTGCTGCATCGACTATGACCAGATGGTGCAGTTGCCAAACATTGCTGATGTCGGCTTCAAGGCGGCCTATCTCTCACAACCAGCGCTTGAGGCCCGGCGCAAGGGCTTCCTCAAGCAGTTCGACATCTGCAAGGGCTGCTCCTATTCGAACGCTGAAAACCTTGGCTACAAGGTCGACCTGAAAAAGGGCAAAGGGCTTGATGCCGAGGGGCGCCTGGTCCTCGCCTGAAGGGCAGCTCATGAGCGACCTGTTCGATGCCTCAGATGTCTCCGGCGCGCCGCGCCCGTTGGCGGATCGCTTGCGCCCGCGAAACCTCGCTGAGGTGGCAGGGCAGGGGCATCTGGTGGGGCCCGATGGTGCGCTGACACGGCTGATTGCGTCTGGTTCCATCGGCAGCCTGATTTTCTGGGGGCCGCCCGGCACTGGCAAGACCACGGTGGCGAGGCTGCTGGCGCATGAGACAGCGCTGGTGTTCGTGCAGATCAGCGCGATCTTCTCGGGCGTCGCGGACCTCAAGAAAGTGTTCGAGGAAGCACGGATGCGGCGCAGCTCAGGGCGCGGCACGCTGCTGTTCGTCGATGAAATCCATCGCTTCAACCGCGCACAGCTCGATGCCTTCCTGCCCGTGATGGAGGATGGCACCATCACGCTGATCGGCGCGACCACGGAAAACCCTTCCTTCGCGCTCAATGCCGCGCTGCTCTCGCGGGCGCGGGTGATGACCTTCCAGAGGCTGGATGACGAGGCGATTGCGGCGCTGCTTGCTCGCGCCGAAGCCAGCGAAGACAAGGTTCTGCCGCTGACGCAAGGCGCGCGCGAAGCCTTCATCGCCTTTGCCGATGGCGATGGACGCGCGGCGCTGACGCTGGCCGAGGAGCTGTGGCGGGCGGCTAAACCCGATGAAATGCTGGATGTGGCGGGCTTGGGCGAAGCGCTGCAACGGCGCGCGCCGATCTATGACAAGGCGCAGGACGGGCATTACAACCTGATCAGCGCGCTGCACAAAACCGTGCGTGGCTCTGACCCGGATGCAGCGCTCTATTACTTTGCGCGCATGCTGGATGCTGGCGAAGACCCGCGCTTTCTGGCAAGGCGGCTGGTGCGCATGGCTGTCGAGGATATTGGTCTCGCCGATCCGCAGGCGCTGGTCCATGCCCGTGCGGCCGCCGAGACTTATGAGCAGCTTGGCTCGCCAGAGGGCGAACTCGCTCTGGCCAATTGCGTGATCTATCTCGCCACCGCGCCGAAATCGAACGCGGCCTACAAGGCCTACAAGGCGGCGGTGAGGGCTGCGAAAGAAGGTGGCTCGCTGATGCCGCCGCGCACCATCCTCAACGCGCCCACAAAGCTGATGAGGCAAGAGGGTTACGGCGCGGATTATGCCTATGACCACGACGCGCCAGATGCGTTCTCGGGCCAGGATTACTGGCCGCCGCAGCTGGGCCGGCAGCGCTTCTATGATCCGCCGGACCGGGGCTTCGAGCGCGAAATCCGCAAACGCCTGGACTGGTGGGAAAAGCTGAGGAAAGAGCGGGGTGAGGGGTGACGGCCCGGTTTTCTGCCATTTCATTAAAATGCGAGTGATTTTGCGTAGGCAAGTTTCATGGATTGCATGGTTTCATAAGTGAGATTTGAGCAGGATGAGCAAGATCGCTCTGTCCCTGCCATGCTTTAGGAGCCAGACATGACCCGTATCTCCACTCTCGCTTTTGGCCTCGCTGCCACGCTCGCCATGGGCGGCGCTGCTTTCGCGCAGGGCAATGAGGCGCAAGCAGCCTGCCGCGAAGATGTTGTGAAATATTGCCCGACAGCTTCCAAGGCAGACGACGTGGCCAAATGCCTTGTGACCAACAAGGACAAGCTCAACGCCACCTGCAAGAAGGCCGTGGAAACCCCGCGCAGCTGATTGGACAGGCTGTAAGCCCGGGCTTTCAAGACAGGAAGCCTTGCTTCGCTCAACCCGCCATTGCGGCGGCCAGCGCTTGCCCCTAAAGCCTAGGGCATGAAAGCTGTTCTCTTGGTATTTGTTGGTGCCGGGCTTGGCGGGGTGGCGCGCCATCTCGTCAATGTTGCATGTGCGCGTGGCTGCGGCGCGGCCTTTCCCTATGGCACGCTCACAGTGAATGTTGCGGGTAGCCTCGCCATGGGGCTTATCGCCGGCTGGCTCGCCTTCAAGGCTGGAGCCGGCTGGGTGCAAGATGTCAGGCTATTTTTCGCCACCGGCGTTCTCGGTGGCTTCACCACCTTCTCGGCGTTTTCGCTGGATGCGATGCAGCTGTTCGAGCGCGGTGAATTGAGCCTCGCGATGCTGTATGTGGCCGGCTCCGTTATCCTCTCCATTGGCGCGCTTGCCGCTGGCCTCACATTGGTGAGGGCGCTGGCATGAGCGTTGACAACAGAAGCAAGGGCGGCAAGCCAGGTCGCAATAGCCTTGGCAAAAGTGCAGGCAAGGCCGCCGGAAAAAGCACCTCCAAAAGCAGCAAGAGCTTTTCGAAGAACAAGGCGCAGCGCGCGGGAAAGAGCGATTTCCGCCAAGCTGCCGAGGCGCGTGTTGCGCCGCGTGACATGGCGCGCTCCAAGGGTGAGGGCGTGCCCAAGCAGCGGGTTTTCACCAATCAGACGCCGCGCACGGCATCGAGTGCTGCGCGCGCAAGCCAGCCTGCCGCCGCCGCGCCGACCCGTGCGCAGCAGAAAGCCGCGACCAGCGAGGCGCTAGTGTCTGGCGTGCAACATCTGACCGTGACCGCCGATGAGGCCGGCATGCGGGTGGATCGCTTCCTTGAGCATCGCTTCCCGCAGCTTTCTTTCAGCCATATCCAGCGCATTGCGCGGAAGGGCGAACTGCGCGTCAACGGCAAGCGCGTCGACACCAAGGACAGGCTGGAGGAGGGGCAGGATGTGCGCATGCCGCCACTCAAGCTGGAGCCTTCCCAGCCCAAGCCTGCGCGCGCTGCCGATGATGCTGCCACATTCCTGAAGAGCATCACGCTCTATGAGGATGCCGATGTGATGGTGATCGACAAGCCGGCCGGCCTCGCTGTGCAGGGCGGCTCCGGCATGAAGCGCCATGTCGATGGGTTGTTGATGGCGATGGAGGATGCTGATGGGCAGCGCCCGCGCCTTGTCCACCGTCTCGACAAGGAAACGTCGGGCTGCCTCGTGATTGCCAAGACGCGGTTTGCCGCCAGCGTGCTGGCCAAGAGCTTCCGTTCGCGCTCGGCTCGCAAGGTCTATTGGGCGCTGGTGGCTGGCGTGCCGCGCGTGCGACAGGGGCGCATCTCGACCTATCTCGCCAAGGAGGAGAATGAGCGCGAATCCCGCGTGGCGATCTCCAAGCATGGCGGCGATGGCGCGATGCATGCCGTGACCTATTATGCCGTGATCGAAACCTCGGCGCAGAAGCTCGCCTGGCTTTCGCTAAAGCCCGTGACCGGACGCACGCACCAATTGCGCGCGCACAGTGCCCATATCGGCCACCCGATTGTGGGCGATGAGAAATATTTCAATGTCGAGAACTGGGAGCTGCCCGGCGGCATCCAGAACCGGCTGCATCTCTTGGCACGACGCATTGTCATCCCGCATCCGCGCGGGCTTGGCGTGATCGATGTCACTGCGCCGATCCCGCCGCATATGCGCCAGAGCTGGAACCTGCTCGGCTTCGACGACACGCGCTATGACCCAATCGTCGACTCGCCCGATGAGTGAGGCGAAGTGAAGCTCATTCTCTTTGACATGGACGGCACGCTGATTGACTCAGCGGCGCTTTTGCTGGCGGCACAGGCCGAAACCTGCCGGCTGCATGGTATCCCACATCCGGGCCGCGAGGCCGGGCTTGAGGTGGTGGGCCTCACGCTTGATCTGGCGATTGGCGTGCTGATTGGAACGGACAAGCCCGAAGCCGACATGGCCGAGACCTACAAGCGCGTCTTTCACGAGCTGCGCCTCTCAGGCGATCCTGCCTATGCCGAACCGCTGTTTCCAGGCGTGAAAGAAGGGCTGGAGCGCCTCAGCCAGCGCGATGATATGCTACTGGGCATTGCCACTGGCAAATCCATGCGTGGCTATACCTACGTGGCGGAGAGATATGGCTGGGAGCGCCTGTTCTCCACTGTGCAGACGGCGGACACCGCTCCCTCCAAGCCTCATCCAGGCATGATCCTACAGGCCCTCACCGAGACAGGGTGCGACGCTGCCGAGACGCTGATGGTCGGCGATTCCCATCACGACATGGAAATGGCAGTTGCCGCCCATGTAGCCGGCATTGGCGTCAGCTGGGGCTTCATGCCGGTTGATCGGTTGATGAAAGCCGGCTCGGCAAAGATCATCACCCGCTTCGATCAGATTGATGCGCTGATCTGATATTTTGCCGAACAGGCGAGCCTGGCAACTTGCAATTGTTTCTTGCCGCAACGTTAGCCCCGTGCTCAATTGCGCTCAGGGGCGTGCGTTATGAAGGTATTTGGGGCCATTGCTGTCGCTGTTGCGCTGCTCGGCGGGGGCTGCGCAAACGTCGCTTTTGACCAGCATCCGGACACAGCACGGATCCTTGTTGGCTCGCGTGAAGATGAGCCAGGAAAACGCCCACCATTGGCGAAGGCCGCGCCGTTATTTGCGCAATATGCTTGGCTCGCCGTGCGCAGCTATGATGACAGCCTGTACCAGCTGACCACCGACCACAAATCCGACATTGATTGCGAGGGCAGCGGCGAATGTGCGGTCTATCGTCGCCAGAAGGACGAACTGGAGAAAATCTGGGGCAAGGCGCCTCTGATTGCCCGCATCAATGACTGCAGCCCCGAAGCTGCAAAGCATGGCCCGGTGAAACGCGATTTCGATCATGGCGGCAGGCCTGGCCGCTGCGGCGTTGACCAGCCGGGCAAGGACCGGGTGCTGGATGGTCTTGGCATCCAGATCTGGTTGCGCGCCGGGTGCAGCGAAATGGCGGTGGTTTTCCGCGGTACCGATTTTGACCAATCAGATGACTGGCTCTCCAATCTGCGCTGGGTCACGCGCGTCTTGCCGCTCTATGACCAATATGAGCAGACGCGCGAACATGTAGACCGAGTGATTGAAGAGGCGCTTGCCAAGGCGCGCTGCACACCGGGGCGGATCATAAGCGTCGGCCACTCGCTCGGCGGGGGCCTTGCGCAACATGCCGCCTATGCGCAGAGGCCACGCAAAGGACGCCCGGCGATTTCGCGCGTCTATGCCTTCGATCCGTCTTTCGTCACCGGGTTTTATGACAAGACCATCGATGTCGCGACGCGAGATGCTGTCACCCGTTCCATGAAGATCGACCGCGTCTATGAGCATGGCGAGATTCTCGCCTATCCGCGTTTTTTCTTGCGCCATGCCTATCCACCCTCGGCGTGCAGCCCGCAGGTGCGCCTTGTGCGCTTTGAGCTGTTAAAGGGCGCAGTTACCGCGCAGCACAGCATGACGGACCTGACCCGCAAGCTTCTCGCCGCTGCCGGCAGGCCGCAAGCCAGAATAGCCCCGGAAGTCGGCATTCTGCCGCCTTCGCCGCAAGCGATTGGCGAAACCGGCCAATGCACACCGGAAGCGCAGGCGGCGTTACGCTATGTGCCGGGCGACAAGCGTCTGGAGACAGCGCCCGACATCACACTCATTTCGATGCGCTAGGCGCTTTTCTCAGGCCTGCGGCACGGCAGGGAGGGTCTTGCCGCTCAATGCATGCGGCAGCCAGCCTTGCGCAGCCGTGATGTCAGCGCTGACCAGCCCGTGGCTATCGCCTGTGATGCGATGATCGAGCGCTGCACCTGCCGCTTCCAGCCCATCTGCA
>JBOFIL010000310.1:0-6167 GCA_051650165.1 Allobosea sp. | reverse complement strand
TCTCCGCCACGGATTTCAACAGCTATGGCACGGTGGAAATCGCGACCGGCGCGCCAAAACGCGTCGATGGCTTCATGACCGCCTCCGATGCGCCGGGCCTTGGGCTCACGCCTAGGCTGGATGTGCTGGGCACGCCCATCGCGGTATTCAGCGCCTGAGGCATGCCGGAATGGCGAGGAGGGCTCCAGTCATCGATGCTGCCTAGGCAGAGTGCCGGGATGCAGCCCATCCCGCCAGGCGCCCATCAGTGTTCGGTTGCTCTGCCTAGATCGCCGCACGCAGGATGGCAGCGTAATCCGGCACTGTCATCGGGCGCGGGTTTGTGCCGGTGGAATGGTCGTTCTGTGCCTGCACGGCCAGATGGTCGACAAGCGCCTCGCTCACACCCATCCCGGCAAGCGAGGCCGGCAATCCGATGCTGCGGTTCAACATCTCGATTTCCACCGCAATTTCTGCCCCCGCCGGCAATCCCATCGCTGCCGCGAGCCGGGCATATTTATCACCGACATGGCCGGCATTGTGCCGGAGAACGGGCGGCAAAAGCACGGCGTTCAACAGGCCATGATGCAGGTTCGGCTGCTTCAGCGCGCCCAGCGCGTGAGAGAGGCCATGCACGGCCCCAAGGCCCTTCTGGAAGGTCATGCCGCCCTCCAGCGCGCCCATCATCAGCTCCCAGCGGGCCTTTGCATTGGTGCCATCGCGGACAGCTGCACCAAGATTGCGCCAGATGCGGCCAGCGCCATCGAGCGCAATGGCCTCCGCCGGCGGATTGATGCGCGGCGACAGGAACGTCTCGATGCAGTGCGACAGCGCATCCATGCCGGTGGCGGCAGTCAGCTGCGGGGGCAGCTTGAGCGTCAGATCAGGGTCGCAAATCGCCCGTTTGGGGATCAGGTGCGGGCTGACGAGGCCAAGCTTGCGCCCGTCCCGGACTGTCACCAGCGCCGCGCGCCCCACCTCACTGCCCGTGCCGGCAGTGGTGGGCACGGCGATGATCGGGGCAACAGCTGCCGTGATCCGAGCCAACCCGCCATCGATGAGCGCATAATTGGCAAGCCCGCCCTGATGGGTCGCCATCAGCGCCACAGCCTTGGCAAGATCAATGGGCGATCCGCCGCCAAAGCCGATGACACCATCGCAGCCTTTGGCACGGTAGAGGGCGAGCGCAGCTTCCGCGGCTTCTTCAGTCGGGTTGCTCGGCGTGTCGTCAAATACCGGCCAGTTTTGGGCCGAAGCACACAGGCTGCGCAGCTGCTCCAGCAAGCCGGCACGCACCACGCCACGATCGGTGACGATCAAGGGCTGCTTCATGCGCAGCGCATCCACATCCTCGGGCAGGGCCGCGAGCGCGCCGGCCTCGAAACGGACATGGGCGAGATAGGTGATGATCGTCATGGTGAGAAAGCCTTGAAAATTGGGGTGTTAGGGTAGAACAGCACAGTGCCGGCGACACTCAGCCAGCCGTCAATCTTCAGGCTGATGGCTTCGGTCCGTTCGCGGAAGCTGCACGGGCCCACGACGTCAGGCCACCGGTGTGCCGGCCGAGGCGCTGTGGCTTGGGTCGACATAATGCGTCGACCATGGGCCCAGAGCCATGCCGAGGATCAGTGTATCCTCGTTGGAGCCATCGAAATGGCGATGCCCGCCCGGAACGATGACATAGCTTCCTGCCGGATAGGCCTTGGCGCTGGCCCGGTTCATGGCGTCGCCATAACCGAGATAGAGCGTTCCCTTCGCCACGAAGACACGCGCATCTGCGGTGTGCCAATGCGGCGGATCCCAGAACCCGGCAGGAATGAAGAAGGCATAGGAGAAGGCCTCGCCGGCCTTGTCCCTTCGCCCCTCCAGCAGGCTGTAGCGCGTGCCATCAGGCGCCACCTCTTGCCAGGTGAGCGTGTCGACATGCCACTCGGCGGCGGGCGTTGCGGAGATAAAATCGACTGACATGCGTGCCTTCATGAAAAATCTGGGAATGATTGAACGATCCGCCCGACAATAAGGCACAAAGACAGGTGGCCCACCCGTTTCTTGCGCTGAAACTGAGATGATCGCGGCGCGAGGGAGACGCTCCCACACTCAACTTGTCATGGCAGCAATATTGCCCGCCGATACCATTGCGCTGGCATTGTGCCACACCTCACTCCGGGCATGGCCCATTTGCGGCGGCCCAGCCTTCGACATGGCGCATGAAGACATCATGAGCCATGGAGACAGGCGTGCGTGTGCCCCCCGGGTTCCAGGCCCACAGAACGGCTGCATCCTCGCGCATGTGGTGAACGATGGCCGCAAGATCGCGTCCGCCATTCATCGCCGGATCCTTCAGCCTTTGGCAAAGCTGTCGCGCGTTCAGGCTATCCCACCCCATCGATGGCGGTGGCATCTGCCACTTGGGCGCGCCGGGAACACTGGAAGAGATGTTGTTGATGCGGTTGTGACAAGAACTACAAGGCAGGCCAGCGACACCAAGCCCCTCCGGTCCACGCCGAATGCCCATTTGATGGACGCGGCCAGCATCTGTTTGCAGCGGGCTCTCTCCCGCCTGATGACAGTTCAGACATCGGGGAGATGACGCGACCAGAAAAATCGGATCGAACGCATGGCTTTGCCGTGGCTGGGCATAGCCAGCTGGGGCGGTCAACAGCACAGCCAGCGCAATAGCGGCCAGCAAAGCGCTGCTCACCATGGCCCAGCAGAGCTTCATCATAGTCCCTCCATGCTGTTCGCGATTGACGCCGCAGTGTCTCGCCATAAGCCTAGTTTGTCAGATGGAGACGCGCGATGCCAGACAGGGCGACCCTCAACTTACAATCAGCGTGGAAGGAACAGCTAGCATACCAGCAAGGTAATACAGATATTTATGTAACATTAAATTAGGAGCGCGGGTGTAGCTCTAGGCTGATGATCTAATACGAGTGCAGTCAGCGTCAGATGAGCAACCAATCAATATTTTTAAGAGATAATAATACACAATTACAACCAGAAGTTGTATTATCTCGAAATGACAAATGGGTTCCCAAGCCTGGCGAAACTCTTGTCATCGGTGCCGATCCCGCCATTCTGGATGAGGCCCTCAAGCTCTATCAGGCCATGTCGCCAACTGTGGTGGCCACACGCGATGGCAGGCTGGCACTGCGCCTTGAGAATGGTGGTTTTGTCGCGATTGTAGGCACCGAAGCGCTTGTGCGCGCCGCTATGGGCAAGCTGGAAGCCTTGCTGCATAAATTTGCGGACCACAGCGAGTTCATCGATGCGATCAGCATTCTCAGCGGCCAGAATGTCAGCACCAATGCCTGGCGCAATCTGCAGCGCGAGGTCGCGGAACTCCCTGCCGACCGCGCCCCGATAGAGACTTTCGAGACCGGGCCTAAATTCTATGGCCTTGTGGATGCCGGCCTGCAGCCCCAGCTGCCATCCCAATCCCAGATCAGCAGCAGCGCCCAGCTGGCGACCCCCTATGCGCCGGGCTTCGTCGGCAAGGGACTGGCCCCTTTGAAGGCGCTACCTGGCGAGGATGTGCTGTTTCGCTCGGATCGCTACACCACATATGACGGCGATCTTGTCGGAGAAGAATACATCACACTCGGCATGCAGGCCGATGTGGGTAATTTTATCGACCACCTGCCGCGCCTGCCCAATGACGACCGGATACTCGACGTCACACCGCGCGATCCTTGGGGCGATACCAGCCGTCGCCTGAGCGAGCAGAAGCGCCCGGCATCGCCGCCAACACCAAGGCCGGATGAGTTCCGGATGAACGAGGATGGCCGCCTGACCGGCAACATCTTCGATAATGATGATCTGCCCAACGGCTTGCCGAATGCGGTCACCGTCTCACGGGCACCGCAGGTTGGCATGGTGACGCTGGAGGCCGATGGCCGCTTTGAATACAAGCCGCCGCTGCATTTCTCTGGCGAGGTCACGTTCGAGGCCAGCTACACGGACCCGACGACAGGAACCACCTCCACGCAAGAGGTGAAGATTACCGTGGTCGCGGTCGCAGATGCGCCCACCCTCACGGTTCCGCCTGCGCCGATTATCACGCCGGAAGATACGCCAGTCGCACTGACCGGCCTCTCAACTGCACTGGTAGACAGAGATGGTTCGGAGGCGCTCACCATCCGCCTCTCGAATGTGCCCACGGGGGCTTCGTTCAATGGCGTTGGCACCGATCTTGGAAACGGTGTCTGGAGCTTCACGCCCGCACAGTTTGCAGCAGGGCTGACCTTCAAGCCACCGCTGCACCAGCATGGCGATTTCGTGATGACTGTCTCCTCGACCTCCACCGAGGAGTCGAATGGAGATGCAGCGACTGTCACCGGAACAGTCACAGTCCGCGTCAACCCTGTGGCCGATACGCCCGTTCTCCCCGCGAAATCCAGCAGCGGGCTCGAAGATCAGTCCCTGAATGTGGGCCGCGACATCGTCGTGAACCTTGTCGATCGTGATGGATCGGAGAAGCTGGCGCTCGAAATCACCGGCTTTCCAGCTGGCTTCACAACGACTTACACGGCTGCATCTGGCGCAACAGTGAGCTTCGTCGGCGGCGTGTTCAAAGTGTCCGGCACGGACGCCGCTGTGCGGGCGACACTCGATACATTGAATATGAAGCCGGGCACGCATGGCGACGGCGACTTTACGCTCACGGTGAAGGCCACAACAACCGATGCCGGCGTCTCGCAGGCCAGCGTCACATCAACACATCCGGTGACATTCGCAGCCATCGCCGACAAGCCATCCTTGTCGGTTGGCGCAGGCACCTTCTCAACAGCAGAAGACTCATCCGTTGCGCTCACTGGCGTATCCGCAGGGCTGGTAGACCGAGACAGCTCCGAAACCGCCGTCTATGTCATTCGCCAGACCAGCGGCCCTGCAGTCGGGCGGTTTACCGATGCTGCGGGCAACAGCGTGGGCGTCTATGATTCCACCGCAAAAACCTGGACGTTTACGGGAAGTGATCTCAGCGGCCTGCGCTTTGATCCCCCTGCCAATGTCACGGGAACCTATGATTTCTCGCTGACTGCCACCGCCACGGAAACAAACCCGACGGGCGGGCAGGTCTCGGTGCTGACAGCGGTCAACACGGGCACATTCAGCGTTACGGTCTCTGGCAGCGCTGACAAGCCTTCCGTGACAGCCGGAACATCCACGGGAAATGAGGACACAGCGATCGTTTTTGGATCGGATGTAACGGTTGCACTGACCGACCTGGACGGCTCAGAGTCACTTGTTCGCATCAACATTGCCAATGTGCCCACTGGCTCGGTGATCAACTGGAACACCGCGCTTCCGGGCAGCGTCACCCAGACATCTGCCGGCGTCTATGAGGTGACAGCTGCCAATCAGACGCAGCTGCTTGCCCTTTTCAAGACACTGGCTGTCAAGCCGCCATCCAACACGGATGCCAACTTCGCGCTTGCCATCACCGCGACCTCGCGCGACTCGGATAACTCGGAGGCGACCAGCGACCCGGTCAATCATCAGGTCGTCGTCCGGGCGGTTGCTGATGAGCCGACCCTTTCCGCTGCCACCGTCGCAGGCCTTGAAGACACGACCATTTCAGCGCCGATCACCGTTGCCCCGGCTGATGGCGATGGCTCGGAGACCATCACACGCGTGGAGGTCACAGCACCCGCCGGCATCACGCTCGGCTGGAACACAAGCCTAGCTGGCACTGTCACAAACCCGACCGGCAACACCTTCCGCTTCACGGGCACGCAAGCTCAAATTCAGGCACTGCTAGCAACGGTCACTGTCACACCGCCGCAGCATTCGGACGTTGATTTCGATCTGACAGTTGTTGCCACCAGCACAGAGAGCAATCCGACCACACCCGGCGGTGAAGTGGCTGTGCTCACGGCCACCCGGACACTCATCGTGCCCGTCACGGTCACGGCTGTGGCCGATACGCCCACCGTCACGGTGACGAATGTTGTCGGCGATGAGGATCAGGCTGGCGGCATTGTTTTCGGGACAGGAATCACGGGCTATTCCACGCCCGATACGGGCAATGAATACATCTCCGAAGTGAGGATCAGCGGCTTTCCATCCGTCAATTGGGTTGTGAGCTACACAGCCAATGCTGCCGTGACTGTCACGGGCGATGCCGCCTCTGGCTATGTGCTGAGCATTGCCAATTCCGCAAACACGCAAGCCCTTCGCGATGTGCT
>JBOFIL010000309.1:0-1117 GCA_051650165.1 Allobosea sp. | reverse complement strand
ACCAGCGACATTGGCTCATTCTCGAAGCTCTATTCCGAAGCAATCGAGACCATTGACCGCAAACCCGGCGAGGGCATTCTCTCCTGCGGCGGTTCACGCATCCATGCGATCCGCTTTGGTATCGTGCCGCAGGTGATGCCAATCCTCATCAGCCAGACGCTCTATTATTTCGAGTCCAACACCCGCTCCGCGACGATCATCGGGATTGTTGGCGCAGGCGGCATTGGTTTGTATCTGGCGGAAACGATCCGGACCTTTGATTGGGACAAGGTGGCTTTCATCATACTGATGATCCTTGTGACTGTGGCCGTGATTGATTTCTTCTCGTCACGCCTGCGTATGGCGATTGTTGGCCGTCGCAGTGCTACGATCTAGAGTGGCGCAGTCAACAGCTCTGACGTGTGACAGTCAAAATCACTTCATGCGATCGTCACTGAAATGTCGCATGTGCCTGCGAGACGGCGAACCATGAAAACGGCCTCTGCTCACACTCTCCCGCAAGGCAACACTGACAGGCGCAGCGCAATGGCTGTGTTGTGCCAGGCGACACTTGGGGAGCTGCAAGGGCCAGTTGCCGCCCATTGGCCAGCATTGGGTGTGCGCGATCTCAAGCCTGTCGAGACAGGGCTTGTGATGCTGCGCGGGCGCATGGGCGGCGATGGTGCCGCTTTCAATCTTGGCGAGGCCACGGTCACCCGCGCGGTGGTCGAAATCGATGGCGGGGAGCGCGGCTATGCTTTCCTGCTCGGGCGCGACAAGCACCGCGCGCGGCTGGCCGCCATCGTTGACGCGCTCTGGCAGCAAGATAGCGCAAGGCCTGCGGTGGAGCGCGACATCATCGCGCCTGTGGCCAAAAGGCTTGAGACACAGCGCAGTCAGGCTGCATCCGAGACCGCCGCGACACGCGTTGATTTCTTCACCCTCGTGCGCGGCGAAGATTAGCCATGAGCATCCAGAGAATGGCCATGCAGGCAGGATTTGCTGATCCTGTTTTCCAATCGCAGGCGGTGTTTCGCCTGGCGCTCTCGGCCTTGGCGAACCCTGGGTGTGTTCAGGATGTGCAGGCCTCACCGCCAAGCTTGCCTGAATGTCCGCCCGCTGCGATGGCGCTGCTCTT
>JBOFIL010000308.1:0-6125 GCA_051650165.1 Allobosea sp. | reverse complement strand
CCCGATGCCGCCCCGCTACAATGGCCGTGTCGGCTTCATCGCCGATTGATCTCAAAGTCTGCCCTGCCGGCAAGCCCATATCCTGATGTTGTTCGAAAGGTCGCGTAACATGATCGCCGCAACTCCCAACCGGAAGCCTGCTTCCAAGCTTTCAATCGCCCGCACCGTGCTGGTTGCCGGTGTGATCGCCGCTGGCCTTGCCGCCTGCGAGAAGAAGGAGCTGACGCTTCAGACCTACCCGACCGATGTGCGCGAGCGCCACCCGATCGTGCTGCGCGATGGCGTGAAGACGCTGGATGTGTTTGCCACACGCGGCGGGCTGGATGACCGGCAGCTTGGCGATGTCCATGCCTTCGCCGCTGATTACCAGCGTTCTGGGCGCGGTGCGATCGTGGCCGAGGTGCCAAGCGGGCCGGGCAGGGATCATGCCGCACAGGCTGGCCTTGCCTCGGTGCGAAATGCCCTCTCGAAGGGCGGCGTTTCGGCTGGCGCACTCAGGGTTGGCAGCTATCAGGCGCATGACCCCACCATGGCGGCTCCGATCCGGCTCTCCTTTGCCGGGCTCAAGGCCGAGGTGCCGCATGAGTGCGGACAATGGCCGCATGATCTTGGCTCATCGCAGTTCCGCAACGGCCTCGAAAACCGGGCTTATTGGAATTTTGGCTGCGCCTACCAGTCCAATCTGGCCGCGCAGGTGGCCGATCCGGTTGATCTGGTTCGCGGGCGGCCTGAAGGGCGCATCGATACCGCCAAGCGGATGTACTCGATCGACCAGCTGCGCAAGGGCAAGGATCCCTCGACCGAATATCGCCAGGAGGCGACCAAGATCAACCAGGCCGTGGGGACGAACTGATGTCGCACACCTTCCCGCATGAAACGGCTGGCGAGGGAGGCGGCGAGGGCGAATTGCTGCCGCCGATCCCGCGCGTCACCATCCAGGCCTATTGCGAGACGCATGATGTGGCGGCTGCCATGCAGGACGGCTTTGCCGACCGACGGCTGAACAAGGCGCAGACCAAGCTCCAGATGGGCGGCGCACCTGCCGCCCTCGAAGCCTTTCGCAATGCGCCTACGCCCAATGTCATCCTGATCGAGACCACGAGCGACCATGCCACGCTGGTTTCCCAGCTCGAGCAGCTCTCGGAGGTTTGCGACGAGGGCACACGCGTTGTCATTATCGGCCACCGCAATGACATTTTGCTTTACCGCGATCTGATCCGCCGCGGTGTCAGCGATTATATCGTGGCGCCCATCGATGTTCTCGATGTGGTGCGCACCATTTCCAATCTCTATGCCACGACCACAGCCGGCCCGATTGGCCGGGTGATTGCCGTGGTTGGTGCCAAGGGCGGGGTAGGTTCCTCGACCATTGCGCACAATCTGGCTTGGGCGATCTCGCAGACCTTCGATGCCAACACCGTGATTGTCGATATGGATATTCCGTTCGGCACGGCTGGCCTCGATTTCAACCAGGATCCGCCGCAGGGCCTCGCCGAGGCTGTGTTCTCGCCGGATCGCGTCGATGGCAATTTCATCGACAGGCTGGTCTCGCGCTGCACTGACAGGCTCTCGCTGATGGCCGCGCCCGCGGTGCTGGATCGCACCATGGACATTGACGAAGCCGGCATGGATGCCGTCATCGATCATTTGCGCCAGAACGTGCCGTTTGTAGTGCTCGACATGCCGCATGTCTGGCAGGGCTGGGCGCGTCGCACGCTGATCGGCGCGGATGCCGTGGCGATTGTTGCGACGCCTGATCTGGCCTCGCTGCGCAACACCAAGAATTTTGTCGATCTTCTGCGCAATGCACGCCCGAATGATGCGCCGCCGCGGATCATCCTCAATCAGGTTGGCATGCCAAAGCGCCCTGAAATCGCGCCGGCGGAATTTCCCAAGGCGCTCAAGCTCGATCTTGCGACAGTCATTCCCTTTGATGCGCAGCTATTCGGCACTGCAGCGAATAATGGCCAGATGATTGCCGAGGTGCAGGCCAAGGGCAAAATTACGGATAGCTTTGTCGATCTTGCTTCGGTTCTCACCGGCAAGGCCGATGTGAAGCGTGCCAGTCGCAATCTGCTGGAGCCGATCATGGCCAAGCTCATGCGCCGCAAGGCGTCATGAGGGCTGACGGAACCAAAGGCTAAAGGCAAGGGCTAGGGGAAACATCGCGGATGTTCGGCAAGAGGTCTTCAGCGCAGGGTTCGGCTCCGGCATCGGCGTCGCCAGCACCTGTTGCGGCACAAGCTGCTGCGCCCAAGCGCGTCGAGAGCCGCGCACCCGAGCCTGCCCGCGCGCCTGAGCCGCAGCCGGGTGACCGTCCGCGCTCCGAGGAATATTACCAGACCAAAGGCATGATCTTTGGTGCGCTGATCGAGGCCATCGATCTGACGCAGCTTTCCAAACTCGACGCTGAATCGGCGCGCGAGGAAATCCGCGACATCATCAACGAGATCATCGCGCTCAAAAATCTCGTCATGTCGATTGCCGAGCAAGAAGAGCTGCTCGCCGACATCTGCAACGACGTGCTGGGCTATGGCCCGCTTGAGCCGTTGCTGGCGCGCGATGACATCGCCGATATCATGGTCAATGGCGCGACGCGCACCTTCATCGAAGTGGGCGGCAAGATCCAGCTCACCGGCATCCGCTTCCGCGACAACCAGCAGCTGATGAACATCTGTCAGCGCATTGTCAGCCAGGTGGGCCGGCGCGTCGATGAATCCTCACCGATCTGCGATGCGCGTCTGCCTGATGGCTCTCGTGTCAACGTTATCGCGCCGCCACTGGCCATTGATGGCCCGGCTCTCACCATCCGTAAATTCAAGAAGGACAAGCTGACGCTTGACCAGCTCGTGCGCTTTGGTGCGATCTCCGAGGCAGGCGCGGATGTGCTGAAGATTGTGGGCCGTGTGCGCTGCAATGTCGTGATTTCAGGCGGCACGGGCTCTGGCAAAACCACGCTGCTAAACTGCCTGACCAACTACATCGACGATGATGAGCGCGTGATCACCTGCGAGGACGCGGCGGAGCTTCAGCTCCAGCAGGCACATGTGGTGAGGCTTGAAACGCGCCCGCCCAATCTTGAAGGCTCGGGCACCATCACCATGCGTGACCTGGTCAAGAACTGCCTGCGTATGCGCCCTGAACGCATCATCGTCGGCGAGGTGCGCGGACCCGAAGCCTTCGACCTCTTGCAGGCGATGAACACGGGCCATGATGGCTCGATGGGCACGCTGCACGCCAACTCCCCGCGCGAGTGCCTGTCGCGTCTTGAGTCCATGATCACCATGGGCGGCTTCGCGCTGCCCTCCAAGACCATTCGCGAGATGATCTGCTCCTCGGTGGATGTCATCATCCAGGCGCAGCGTCTGCGCGATGGTTCGCGCCGCATCACGCACATCACCGAGGTGATGGGCATGGAAGGCGATGTGATCATCACCCAGGATCTCGTGCTCTACGACATGAGTGGCGAGGATGCCGCCGGCAAGATCGTCGGCGTGCATCGCTCCACAGGTGTTGGCCGCCCACGCTTCTGGGAGCGGGCACGTTACTACAATGAGGAAACGCGGCTCGCCGACGCGCTCGATTCGATGGAAACCGTCTCGGCGCGGGGCTGAGGGAGAGCAGCATGGACATCTCAGCACTCTCGACTGCCTTTCTCGCCATGGTCGCCGTGGGCGGCGTCGCCTATGTCTTCATCTATCCGCTGCTTTCGGGCGAGGCCCGTGCCGAGAAGCGTCAGCAGGCGCTGGTTGAGGATGGCAGCGTGCGGGTGCGGCGAGGCAGCGACCCTGAGACCAAACGCCGCGAAAGCGTTGCCAGCAGCCTCAAGGAAATCGAGGCGCGCGAGAAAGAGCGCACCAAGCTGACGCTGTCCAAGCGCCTGCTCCAGGCGGGGCTCGATTGGCATCCGCGTAAATTTTACATGGTCAGCGTTGTCAGCGCCATTCTGACAGCGATCATCTTGTTCGTGACGACGCAAAACCTGCTGCTTCTGCCGGTCGGTCTTTTGATTGGAGCGATCGGCATCCCGTTCTGGTTCATGGGCTTCATGAAGAACAAGCGCATCAAGGCGTTTTTGAACGAATTGCCCAATGCGCTTGATGTCATCACCCGCGGCCTGAAATCCGGCCTGCCTCTGGCGGATTGCCTGCGCATGATTTCTGCCGAGGCGGCCGAGCCTCTGAAGACCGAGTTCCGGCTGATCGTCGAGGCGCAATCGCTGGGCATCTCGATCGGTGACGCAGCGCTGAAGCTGTTCGAGCGCGTGCCGATCCCGGAAGCGAACTTCTTCGGCATCGTGCTGTCGATCCAGCAGAAGACGGGCGGCAATCTGGCCGAGTCTCTGAGCAACCTGTCCAAGGTGGTGCGTGAGCGTCGCAAGATGAAGAACAAGGTTCAGGCGGTCTCCATGGAGGCCAAGGCCTCCGCCGGCATCATCGCCTGCCTGCCCATCACGGTGGCGTTGCTCGTTTATGCCACCAGCCCGGCCTATATCGAGAAACTATGGATCACCGAGGCCGGGCGCATCGTGCTCATGGGCTGCGGCATCTGGATGTTTTTTGGCGTGATGATCATGCGCAAGATGATCAACTTCGACATCTGAGGGGCGGGACGGATCATGCTCAATCTCGTCTTCAGCAAGCTTCTTGACCCAACCTTCATGGTGGCTGTTCTCAGCGCGATTGCGGCTGCGGCCACTGTGCTCACGCTGGCTATGCCGCTTCTGGATGGTGACACGCTCAACAAGCGCATGAAGGCGGTCGGCACAGAGCGCGACATCATCCGTATGCGTGAGCGCGAGCGGCTCAAACAGGACCAAGGCGCCAATTTGCGCTCCAAGTCACCCGCAGACTACATGAAGCGCACGGTGGAAGATTTGAAGCTCGGCAAATGGCTGGGCACCGAGGACGCCAAGGTGCGCCTCTCAATGGCGGGTTATCGTGGGCAGGGGGCAGAGGTCGGCTTCCTGTTCTTCCGGCTGGTGATGCCGATCGTGCTGTTCCTGCTGACGCTTTTCTATGTCTTCGTGATCAATGATTTCGGCCAGCCGGCAGGTATGCGCGTGGGTATGGCGCTGGGCGGTGCCTATCTGGGCATGAAGGCACCGGAGCTTTATCTCTCCAACATCATCTCCAAGCGCCAGCTTTCGATGAAGCGCTCCTTCCCCGATGCGCTCGATCTGATGCTGATCTGCGTCGAGGCCGGCATGTCGATCGAACACGCCTTCCGGCGTGTTGCGGCAGAGATTGGTTCGCAATCGGTGGCCATGGCCGAGGAGCTGACGCTCGCCACCGCCGAGTTGTCCTATCTCTCAGAACGCCGGCAGGCCTTCGAGAACCTCGCGATGCGTACCGGGCTTGAGAGCGTGAAATCGGTCACCACGGCGCTGATCCAGGCCGAGCGCTATGGCACGCCGCTGGGCACGGCCCTGCGTGTCCTGGCGCAGGAAAGCCGCGACCAGCGCATGAACGAGGCCGAGAAGAAGGCTGCGTCATTGCCGCCAAAGCTGACCGTGCCGATGATCATCTTCTTCCTACCGGTGCTGTTCTGCGTGATTATGACTCCGGCGCTGGTCGGCGTGTTCGGCTGGAAATAAGCTCAGGCTGATTTCCGCGAGCGCCGGGCCAGCATCACCATAGGCCCCGCAACCACGCCGTAAACTCCAAGCCCGGCAAAGCCTGCCAGCACCAGCGCTGCCAGTTTGCGCTCATGGGGCAGGCTCGCCACAAGCGTCTGCGCATAGGGCAAAGCCAGTATCAGAACTGCTGCCATGGCGAGGCTTGCGAGCACGACGCCGAGCATCGTCAAAGAAAGCTGGCGGTCCGGCTTTGTCCAGCCGCGTTTGTAGGCCACGACATAGAGCAAAAGCGCATTGGCCCAGGCGCCAGCGGCGGTCGCCAATGCCAGCCCGCTCGCGCCATGGGAGCGCCACAGCAAGAGTTTCAGCGCGATGTTGAGAGCGATGGCGATGAAGGAGATAATCACCGGCGTCGTGGTGTCAGAGCGGGCATGAAAGCTGGTGACCACGGCGCGGATCACCACAATCGCCGGCAGGCCAATGGCATAGGCCGCGAGCACGCGGCCTGAGGCCTCTGCTGCTGCCTGATCGAACGCACCGCGCCCGA
>JBOFIL010000307.1:0-1874 GCA_051650165.1 Allobosea sp. | reverse complement strand
GAGCGGCTTTTCACCGAAGGCCTCATTTCTGCCATTGCCCGCTGTTTCTGAGCGCCTTTGGTTCAGACTGGATCATCATGACATCACCAAACACCTCAGCTTTCGCCTCGCGCCTGCGCACCCTGTGGCCCTTCATGCTGCTGTTTGCGATGGGGTTTGCCACGCTGGTTGCCGCCACCATCGTCACGCTGAGCCCGCGTGACAGCGGCAATGCCGGCGCGGTCGGTGGGCCGTTTCTGCTGCAATCAAGCCGCGGCGGCACATTGTCCGATAAGCAGATGGTCGGTGCGCCCTATGTGGTGTTTTTTGGTTTCACCCACTGCCCGGATGCCTGCCCCACAGCCCTGATGCAGATTTCGCAGGTGCTCGATGCGGCTGGCCCGCGCGGCGCGGGCTTGAAAGCGCTGTTCATCTCGGTCGACCCCGAGCGCGACACGCGCGACATCATGACGAACTATCTTGGCAGTTTCGATCAGCGTGTCATTGGCCTGACGGGAACGCCGGAGGAGATTGCAGTCGTGATGAAGTCCTTCAAGGCCTATGCCCGGAAGGTGCCGCAGCCGAGCGGAGACTACACGGTAGATCATTCAACCATTGCCTATCTGATGGACAGGCGCGGGCGTTTTGTCGCCACGCTCAACCTTGACCAGCCACCGGAAAAGGCTGCGGCGGATTGGTTGAAGTATCTGTGAGGCTAGTAATCTGGGGCTGGCTCGGCGGCTGGCGTTTGCCCTGCCCATGCTCGGTCTTGTGCCAGTGGAAAGGCTTGAGCGTCAGGTCCAGCAGTGCCCACCATGCCGCCACTGACATCAGCATCAGATAGAGCGGCATCAGGGGCAGCACCCAGAGCAGGCCATAAGCCTTCCGCCGCAGCGCGCCAAACAAGGGCGGGGCGAACAAGGCGATGTGCCCTGCCATGAAAAGTGTCACGCTGAGAGCAAGTGCCGCCGCCTCAATCGCGCCAGTGGCAGCCAGCCATTCCCCACCCGTGAACTTCATGCCCATGATGATGAGGAAGGGCGGATAGAGCAGCGCGCTGGCCACTGTGCCGAATGACAAGGCCAGCAGCGCGAGACCATTGATCAAGCCAGTTTCGCGCAATGTACGAATGGGTTCGCGCGTATGGGTGATGACGCATTGCAAGAAGCCCTTCATCCAGCGCCGGCGCTGCCTGAGCCATGAACCCAGGCTGACAGGCGCTTCCTCCCATGTCGTCGCCGGGCAATCCCCGATGCGGTAGCCGGCGCGGACCAGACGGATGGCAAGGTCGGCATCCTCGGTGACATTCCAGGCATCCCACCCGCCAACGGCCCGAAGCGCCTCGATGCGGAAATGGTTAGATGTTCCGCCGATGAGGAATGGCAGGCGCGAGCGCGTCAGCCCCGGATTGATGACATCGAACAAGCCGGCATATTCCAGCGCGAAAAAGCGCGTCAGCAGGTTCTGGCGGTCATTGTCGATCGCCAGCCGTGCTTGGAGGCATGCTGTATCGCGCGGCGCTGCGGCCAGGAGTGAGGCCGCAAGCCGCAATTGCCCCGGTTCCGGGATGTCCTCGGCATCGAAGATGGTGACAAACTCGCCGCGCGCTTCCATGAGCCCGGCATTGAGCGCGCGCGGCTTGGTGCGTGGTTCGCCGGGCGGAACAATGACGATCTCGACGAAAGGCGGCAGCTCGCGCTCGGCAAGTGCCTCCAGCATCCCTGCATCATCATGCTCGACCAATAGCTTCACATCGAGCTTGGACTTCGGATACTCCATCGCTGAGATGGCGCTGATCAACTGATCCAGCACCGCAACCTCGCGGTAGAGCGGCGCAAGCACGCTGAACATCGGCAACTGCGCATCATCGAGCAGGCGCACACGGCGCGCAGCGG
>JBOFIL010000306.1:0-3289 GCA_051650165.1 Allobosea sp. | reverse complement strand
CTCTCCGGGCACCTCGCATTCCACACCAACGCACCGCGCGCGGCTTCCCCGCAAGCCGCAGCATTTGCGCTTGTCGATGTCGCGCAGGATGGTCTTGACCTTGCCGTGTTTCATCAAGGCGAGGCTGAGTATCCGGATCGCTCCACCACCATCATCGCAATTGTGCCCTCCCTGACGGGTGGCCCCGTGCGCAGCATCACCGGGCCAGGCATCCGCACGGTCGAGCAGATCTCGCCTTCAGGCCTGCCGGATGACTTTGCACAGCAATGGCGCAGCAACAGCCAGCGCTATCCGCTGGGTGTTGATCTGCTATGCGTTGCCGGCAATCAGTTGTTCGGCCTTCCGCGCACCACGCGCCTTCTGGAAGGAGCCGCCTGATGTATGTCGCGGTCAAGGGCGGCGAGCGCGCCATCTCCAATGCGCACAGGCTGCTCGCGGACAAGCGCCGCGGCAAGCGCGATGTGCCGGAGATTTCCGCCGCGCAGATCGATGAGCAGTTGTCGCTCGCAGTGGACCGCGTGATGACTGAGGGCTCGCTTTATGATCGCGAGCTGGCTGCTGTCGCGATCAAGCAGGCGCGCGGTGATCTAATAGAGGCGATCTTCCTTGTGCGTGCCTATCGCACCACGCTTCCGCGCCTTGGCCATGCCGAGCCGGTCGATACAGCCGCCATGCAGGTGCGTCGGCGCATCTCGGCCACCTACAAGGACTTGCCGGGCGGGCAGGTTCTCGGCCCGACATTCGATTACACGCATCGCCTGATCGATCCGGAGCTGTTTGGCCAATCCATGCCGCCTCTCCCCGCAACGGCCCTCGCAAGCGATGCCGGACCAATGCCACGTGTCACCGACATCATCGCCGGCGAGGATATGATCGAGCGAAATCCCCCGGCGGATGCTGCTGCGCCTGTGGGCGATCTCACGCGTGATCCGCTGAGTTTTCCCGCAGATCGTGATTTGCGCCTGCAGAACCTTGCGCGCGGCGATGAGGGGTTCCTGCTTGCGCTGGGATACTCCACCCAGCGTGGCTATGGCCGCAACCACCCCTTTGTGGGTGAGATCAGGCTGGGCGAAGTCGAGGTCGAGCTGTTCGTCGAGGAGCTTGGGTTCACGGTTCCGCTCGGCGAGGTCACGCTCACCGAATGCCAGATGGTCAACCAGTTTGTCGGCTCAGTAGATGAGCCAGCACGCTTTACGCGCGGCTATGGCCTCGGCTTTGGTCATTGCGAACGGAAAGTGATGTCGATGGCGTTGGTGGACCGGGCGCTTCGTGCGAGCGATTTCGGCGAGGAGCGGAAGGGCCCGGCACAGGATGAGGAGTTCGTCCTCTCCCACTCAGACAATGTGCAGGCGACAGGTTTTGTCGAGCACCTCAAGCTGCCGCATTACGTGGATTTCCAGGCCGAGATCGCCATGGTGCGACAGCTCAGGCGCGATCTGGAGCGGCGTCTGGCAGAGGCGCAGCCGATGAGCGAGGCCGCCGAATGAGCGCTGGCACATACAACTTCGCTTATCTGGATGAGCAGACCAAGCGCATGATCCGCCGCGCCATCCTGAAAGCTGTGGCGATCCCCGGTTATCAGGTGCCGTTTGCCTCGCGTGAAATGCCGATGCCCTATGGATGGGGCACAGGCGGCGTGCAGGTAACAGCGGCGATCCTGGGCCCCGATGATGTGCTCAAGGTGATCGATCAGGGCGCAGACGACACAACCAATGCCGTCTCGATCCGCGCTTTCTTCGCCAAAACCGCCAATGTGGCAGTGACGACTGCGACCACTGAAGCCACCATTATCCAGACGCGCCACCGCATCCCGGAAGCGCAGCTGGGCGCGCATCAGATACTCGTGTATCAGGTGCCGATCCCTGAGCCGCTGCGCTTCCTTGAGCCGCGAGAGACCGAAACGCGCACCATGCACGGCCTCGCTGAGTATGGGCTGATGCATGTGAAACTCTATGAGGACATCGCCCGCCACGGCCATATCGCGACATCCTATGATTATCCGGTGAAGGTCGCCGGGCGCTATGTGATGGACCCTTCGCCTATCCCGAAATTCGATAATCCGAAGATGGATCATTGCCCTGCCTTGCAGCTCTTTGGCGCGGGCCGCGAGAAGCGGATTTATGCCATTCCGCCATGGACCAAGGTTGTCTCTCTTGATTTCGAGGATCACCCGTTCGAGCGCAGCAGCTTCTCGCAGCCCTGCGCGCTATGCGGGGCTGAGGGCTCCTATCTCGACGAGGTGGTGACCGATGATCGCGGCGGGCGGATGTATGTCTGCTCGGATACTGACTTTTGCGAGACACGCCGGGCCGAGGGCCATCGCGGCGCAATGCTGGCGGATGACACCGGAAAAGCTGATCCGCACAAGGAGGCCGCTGAATGAGCGCGCCCCTGATCGAAGCTGTTGGCCTCACCAAGCGCTATGGCGGGCGCGCTGCCTGTGAAGGCATTTCGCTCAGCATCCGCGAGGGCGAGGTGTTGGCCATCGTCGGCGAATCCGGCTCGGGCAAATCGACATTGCTCAACCTGATGTCTGGCCGCCTGGCGCCGGATGACGGCAGCGTGCGTTACCGGATGCGCGATGGTTCGGTTCGCGAATTGCTCAGCTTGAGCGAGGCCGAACGGCGCGAATTGATGCGCACCGATTGGGGGTTCGTGCACCAGGATGCCGCGCATGGCCTGCGCATGAATGTCTCGGCGGGGGGCAATATCGGCGAGCGCCTGATGGCGATCGGGGATCGCCATTATGGCGACATTCGTGCCCGCGCCGCCAGCTGGCTTGAGCGCGTCGAGATCGATGTCTCGCGTATTGATGACAAGCCGACAGCCTATTCCGGCGGCATGCGCCAGCGTCTCCAGATCGCCCGCAATCTTGTCACGGCGCCGCGGCTCGTCTTCATGGATGAGCCAACCGGCGGGCTGGATGTCTCGGTGCAGGCAAGGTTGCTTGACCTCATTCGCCGGCTTGTTTCGCAGATGGGCCTCGCCGTCATTCTGGTGACACATGATCTGGCCGTCGCGCGCCTCTTATCGCATCGCATGGTGGTGATGCGCCAGGGCGAGGTGGTCGAGACGGGCCTCACCGACCGCGTGCTGGATGATCCGCAAGCACCTTACACGCAGCTTCTTGTTTCATCGGTGCTGGCCGCATGAGCTATTTGCCAAACCGCCTTGCGCTCTCTGTGGAGGGTATCGACAAGGGCTTCACCCTGCACCTGCACGGCGGGCAGCACCTGCCTGTTGTGTCGCATGTGTCCTTCACGGTGAATGCGGGCGAATGCGTCGTGCT
>JBOFIL010000305.1:0-11554 GCA_051650165.1 Allobosea sp. | reverse complement strand
TGCTGATCAGGGCGCGTTCGAGCGCGACCCTGTCAACCTCATCCGGCTGTTCCAGCTGGCCGGCGAGCATAATCTCGCAATTGACCCGCACACCACGCAGCTGGCCCGGCGCTCGCTCAAGCTGATCGATGCGAAGCTGCGCAATGACCCGGAAGCAAACCGGCTACTGGTGGAAATCCTGACCTCGCGCAAGAACCCCGATGCAGCGCTTCGCCGCATGAACGAGGCAGGCGTGCTTGGCCGTTTCGTGCCTGAGTTCGGACGCGTGGTCGCGATGATGCAGTTCAACATGTATCATCACTACACGGTGGATGAGCATCTCATCCGCTCCCTCGCCGTGCTGGCCGAGATCGATGCCGGGCGGCTGGAGGCGGAACATCCGCTCGCCAATGCGATCCTGCCGAACATCGCCAACCGGCGCGCGCTCTATGTGGCGCTGTTCCTGCACGACATCGCCAAAGGCCGGAAGGAAGACCACTCCATTGAGGGCGCGAAAATCGCACGCAAGCTGGGGCCGCGCCTTGGCCTCTCCGAGGCTGAAACCGAGACCTGCGCCTGGCTGGTGCAGGAACACCTGACCATGTCGACCATCGCGCAGAGCCGCGACCTGGGTGACCCCAAGACGATTGAGGGCTTTGCCGCCATCGTCCAGAGCCTGGAGCGCCTCAAGCTGCTGCTGGTGCTCACCGTGGCCGACATCAAGGCTGTGGGGCCAGGCGTGTGGAATGGCTGGAAGGGCGAGCTGCTGCGCACGCTCTACTACGAGACGGAAGTGGTGCTCAGCGGCGGGCACTCCGCCATCGAGCGCGGCTCGCGCGTCAGGCGGGCGCAGGAGGGGCTGGCGGCAAGGCTCACTGACTGGAGCGAGGCGGCACGCGAGGCCTATCTTACCCGGCATTACCCCGCCTATTGGCTGAAAGTGGAGGCGAGCCGGCTCGAGCGCCATGCGCGTTTTCTCGCCGAGATGGAGGGCCAATCGCGCACAACCGCATCGGAGGTGCGCACCGATGCCTTCCGAGGCGTGACCGAACTGACCATTCTCGCGCCTGACCATCCACGACTGCTCGCCATCATCACCGGGGCCTGCGCAGCGGCGGGCGGCAATATTGTCGATGCGCAGATCTTCACCACCACGGATGGACTGGCGCTCGATACCATCTTCGTCTCACGCGCCTTCGATCAGGATGAGGATGAGCTGAGGCGTGGGCAACGCATCGCGCTGGCCATCGAGCGCGCGCTGAAGGGCGAGGTGAAAATCGCTGATCTGGTGGCCACACGCCGTGCGCCGCCGCCACGCGCCGGGGCCTTCATGGTTGCGCCGGAAGTGATCGTCGATAATGCGCTTTCCAGCCGTTACACCGTGCTGGAGGTGTCGGGCCTCGACAGGCCGGGCCTGCTCTATGACCTGACGACCGCGCTGGGCAAACTGAACCTCAACATTGCCTCGGCCCATATCGCCACCTTTGGCGAAAGGGTGGTTGACGCGTTCTATGTCACGGATCTTGCCGGCGGAAAGGTGACCACCCAGGCCCGCCAGCAGACCATTCGCAAGACATTGACCGAGGTTTTTGCGGCTGACCCGATCGCAGCGGATATGCCCGCCACGAAAGCGATGCTCAAAGCTTGATTTCAAGGCTTTTCGCGCCGATATGCGGTGCAACGCCGCGCTGGGCGCATGGAAGACCATGTGCCCTTGCGCCTTGCCCCGCCTGAGCCTCAGGACGAGACCGAAATGATGACGACGCACAACCCAGCTGACGATCCATCACAAGAGCCGATGCACCCGGTCGACCAGCCGATCATTGACCATGTCGCCGTATTGGAAGCCGAGAAAGCTGACCTCAAGGACAAGCTGCTGCGCCTGCTGGCGGAGATGGAAAACCTGCGCCGTCGCACCGAGAAAGAAGTCTCGGACGCCAAGGCCTATGCCGTCACCGGCTTTGCCAGAGATATGGTGGGCGTCAGCGACAATCTGCGCCGCGCGCTGGAGGGCTTGCCCATTGAAGGGCGCGCCATGCTTGATGCCGGCACGATTGCCATGATCGAGGGCGTGGAATTGACCGAGCGCGATCTGGTCAAGACGCTGGAAAAGCACGGCGTGAAGCGCATCGAGCCGCTCGGCCAGAAGTTCGACCCCAATCTGCATCAGGCAATGTTCGAAGCGCCAGATGCCGTGATCGCCAAGGGCGCGGTGGTGCAGGTGGTGCAGGCAGGCTTTACCATTGGCGAGCGCGTGCTCAGGCCGGCGCTTGTTGGCGTGTCTTCGGGCCAGCCCGCAACGGCTCCGCCTGACCCTGCCCCGCAGGGCTGATCCAGCAGGCCAGGCAATGAACGTCCCACCCCTGATCGGCCTGTTCGAAATCAGCGGAGTGGCCGTGTTCGCCCTGACAGGTGCCTTGCTGGCAGCACGTCGCGGCCTTGATCCGTTCGGCTTCGCCATGCTGGCCACAGTGACCGGCATTGGCGGTGGCACATTGCGAGACTTGCTGCTGGACAGACCTGTATTCTGGATCATGGCGCCGCGCGATCTTTATATCTGCGTGGGGGTGTCCGTCCTGATCTTTGCGCTGGGCCGTCTCAAGCCCTCTCTGCTGGCCCGGCTTGAACGGGCGGACCTGCTGCAGATGGCAGATGCAGCCGGGCTCGCGCTCTTTGCCGTGATCGGCAGCCTGATTGCCAGCGAAGCCGGTGCACCCTGGTTTGTGGCGTTGGCGCTGGGGGCAATCACAGCCTCATTCGGCGGCATTCTACGTGATGTCATCATGCAGGAGCCGTCGCTTGTGGTGCGCAGCGAAATCTATGTCACCGCAGCGGCGCTTGCGGCTGGCGTGACGCTCGCCAGTGTTGGCGCGGGTGCCCCGCGCGATCTGGCCATGATGGCTGGGTTTCTTGCAGGTTTCCTGCTGCGCCTTGCCGCGATCTGGCTTGGCTGGTCTTTGCCCACGTCTCCGAAGCGCGAAAAATAGCCATTATCAGGCTGGCCTTATCACACTGGCTTCGTCACGCGCCGCAAGGTGAGGTTCAAACGCCCGCCCTGGGGCAGGAGCGTGGATGTGCCGGGCATCACGCGGTCAATGCCATGGAAAGCCAGCCGCGCTGGCCCGCCAAACAGCAGCACGTCGCCTGAGCTGAGCTTCACGGAGCGTGTCTGCCCGCCGCGTGTCGTGCCCCCGATGCGGAACAGGGCCGTATCTCCCAGCGAGACTGACAAGACCGGCGCATCGAAATCCTGCTCATCGCGGTCCTGGTGTAGGCCCATGCGCGCGGCTGTTTCGTAGAAATTCACAAGACATGCTTCGGGCAAATGGGCATATCCGGCATGTTCGTGCCAAAGCGCATGCAGGATTGGCGGCATGGCCGGCCAGGCTTGGCCCGTTTCAGGATGCGCGGCCTGATAGCGATAGCCCGTCACATCAGACACCCAGCCGAGCGGCCCGCAATTGGTCATGCGCACCGAGAAGGGCTTGGCGGTTTTTGGCATGCGCGGTGTGAAAAAGGGCGCGGCCTTTGCCACCTCGCGCAAATCATCGCGCAAGGCTTCCTGCGCTGCCCGGTCAAGCCGCCCCGGCCAGTGAATGACGCCGGGCGCGATCTCGACGTGGGCGTGGCTTGCCATGATCAGCCCTTGAGAATCTCTTTCGAGGCGACCGAGGTATCGGCATTGAGCCGGTAGACAATCGGCTCGCCTGTGTTCAGCTCAACACCCATGATGCCGTTGGGGTCCAGCCTGTCGAGCACCATGATCAGCGCGCGCAATGAATTGCCATGGGCGGCCACAATCACGCGCTCGCCCGCCATCACGCGCGGCAGGATGTCCGTGACGAAATAGGGCAGCGCCCGCGCCACGGTGTCCTTGAGAGACTCGCCGTTTGGTGGCGGCACATCATAGGAACGGCGCCAGATATGGACTTGTTCCTCGCCATATTTGGCTGCCGTCTCGGCCTTGTTGAGGCCGGAGAGATCGCCGTAATCGCGCTCATTCAACGCCACGTCACGGATGGTCTTGAGGCCGCTCTGGCCAAGCTCGGTGAGGATGAGATCGCAGGTTTTCTGTGCGCGCGAGAGGTTCGAGGTGAAGGCGACATCGAAGGAGAGGCCCTTGGCCTTCAGCCGGCGACCGCCGGCCTTTGCCTCCTCCACGCCCAACGCCGTGAGATCAGGGTCTTTCCAGCCGGTGAAGAGGTTCTTCAGGTTCCAGTCACTCTGGCCATGGCGCACGAGCACGAGTAGTCGATCGCTTTGCAGGCGGTCCATTGTCTGTCCTTCTGTCATCAGTTTTTCGGATTGAGCCCAAGCACATCCAGCATCGAATACAGCCCGGGCTTGCGCCCCCTCGCCCAAAGCGCCGCTTTGAGAGCGCCGGAGGCAAAGAGGCTGCGATCCTCGGCGATGTGACGCAACTCGATGCGCTCGCCATTGCCGGCGAAGATCACCGAATGATCACCGATCACCGAGCCGCCGCGCAACGCCGCAAAGCCAATATCGCCGGCCTTCCTCGGGCCCGTGATGCCATCGCGACCTGCAATGCGCTTTTCCTGCAGCGAAACGTGGCGACCGTCCGCAGCCGCCTCGCCCAGCAGAACAGCGGTGCCCGATGGCGCATCCACCTTGTGGCGATGGTGCATCTCGGTGATCTCGATGTCCCAATCCTGCCCCAGGGCGCCCGCCACCTGTTTCACCAATGTGGCGAGAAGGTTGACGCCAAGGCTCATATTGCCCGAGCGCACGATCACGGCGCGCTTGGCGGCTTCCGCGATGGCGGCGAGATGATGCTCGCCCAGCCCGGTGGTGCCGATGATGTGGATCAGGCCCAGATCAGCTGCGATCTTCGCCGCTTCGATGGTGGCGTCCGGTGAGGTGAAATCGACAACGCCGTCAATCTCGCCCGCGAGCTTTGCCAGATCATCAGAGACCTTGATACCAAAAACGCCAAAACCGGCCAAACTGCCGACATCTGCGCCGAGGATGTTGGAGCCGGGCCGCTCAACCGCACCGGCGATCACAGCAGCATCGGACTCTGCGATGGTGTTGATCAGCATCCGGCCCATGCGCCCGCCAGCGCCCAGCACCGCCAACCTGATGGGAGAAAGCTCGCTCATCAATCAGGCATCCCCTGGTTGCGGGCCGGCATAGCCGCCAATGATCACCAGATCGACGGGGCCGACCTGATTGAGATGCTTGAGTGCCGCCTGATATTCGGGCGAGGCATAGCAGGCCTGCGCCACCTCAAGGCTCGGAAATTCGACCACAACATTGTGCTTGCGAGCGTTGCCCTTGGCGACCTTGATGGCCGGGCCGCGCACGATGAAACGCCCGCCAAACTTGGCGAAGGCGATCGCGTTCAGGGAGCGATAGGCAGCATAGGCCGCCTCATCATCGACATCGACGCGCGCGACCCAGTATCCTTTGGCTTCACTCATCACCTTGGCTCCTGGTCGCCTTATGTGCCTTCGACAACAATGATGTCGATCTCGCCAGCACCCTCGCGAATTTTGCGCGCAGCGGCATATTCTGGCGAAAAGGCATAGGCCTTGGCCGCCTCGAAACTCTCGAACTCATAGACAACATTGCGGGCGCGGCCTTCGCCCTCCGCCACGCTCATCTGCCCGCCGCGCACGAGGGGTTTTGCGCCATACTGGGCCATGACCTTGCTGGCCTCAGCCGCGTAAAGCGCCCATTGGCTGGCATTGGTGACCTTGGCACGCGCGATGACATAACCCTTTGGCATGGTGGCAACTCCGGTTGATCTTGCGGCTCTTTACGACGCCGAGGGGCTTGCGTCCATGATCGCGCTGTCAATCAGCGCGCCGTCAATTTCCTGCACAATGGCATCAGCCACGCCGCGTGGATCAGCCGCCGTCACGATGGGCCGACCGACCACGAGATAATCGACGCCGGCGCGCACTGCCTCGCCCGGTGTGAGAACGCGTTTTTGATCACCCGAAGCACTGCCGGCAGGGCGGATGCCCGGTGTCACGATGGCCATGCTTGCGCCTGCCGTGTCGCGCACGATTTCAGTTTCGGCAGCCGAGCAGACAATGCCATCAATGCCAATGTCCCGCGCCTGTGCCGCGCGCACGCGCACCAGATCACGCACCGCCAAGCCATAACCGGCATCCTTCAGATCGCCATCATCATAAGAGGTCAATGCCGTCACTGCGAGGAGCCGCATAGCGCTGCCGCCGCGCCCCTCAACCGCCGCACGCATGGTCTGCGGATAGGCATGGACCGTGAGAAACGTCGCGCCGGAGCGGGCAATGGCGCGCACGCCGGCCTCCACCGTGTTGCCGATGTCATGCAGCTTCAGATCGATAAAAACCTGCTTGCCCTGACCGATGAGCTTTTCAGCGAGCGCCAGCCCGCCAGCGAAGGCCAGCTCATAGCCGATCTTGTAAAAGGTCACAGATGCACCAAGCCGCGCCACCATGGCTTCAGCATGATCAACGCCAGGCAGATCGAGCGCAACGATCAGGCGATCCCGCGCGGCTGGTTGTTGCAAGATGTCCGACATGAGCAGGCCCTCCCTCAATGAGTGATTGCCCGATTCGCCGCAGCGGGTCGATGCGCGCTGCGGCGGGATAACGCGGCTGGCGAATGCGCCTCAGACGCCTGAACCGGAAAGGCTGAGCTTGATGAGCCGCGCCACAATCAGATCGAGGTAGCCGGCGCTGCGCTCATCTGCGAGGGAGCCGTCATCCTTGAAGGCAGAGCCGGCATTGCCGACAGCCACCATCTCGGGGATGACCAGCGCGCCAAGGCCCAGCTCCAGCACGGTGCGCAGCTGCGTCATGGCGCGATAACCGCCCATTGCGCCGGGTGAAACGCCGCCAAGCGCCACAACCTTGCCCGCAAGGCCAGTTCCCGGAGCGCCGGGCTTGGCAACCGTTGTCCAATCGAGCGCATTCTTCAGCGCAGGAGTGTAACCCGCATTGTATTCTGGCGAGACAATGAACAGGCCGTGATGCGCATCAATCAATTCGCGCAAGGCCAGCGCTTCCTTGGGGTGATTGCCAAAACCCGTCGCGTCCACCAGTGGCAGCGGATAATCAGCGAGCGAAATCTGCGTGACGTTTGCGCCAGCCGCCTTGAGGCGCGCTGCTGCGAGTGTCGCAAGCTGTGTGTTGATCGAGCCGGTACGCGATGAACCGGAGAGAACGAGGATCTTGGCAGACATGAGGGGCTCGCATGATTTGCGGTGACGTAGGAAAAGATGCGATTGCATCGATCCCTCATGTAAGGACGCAAGCGCTCATTTCAATGTTGCGCGGCAAGCCACCTGGCAGATTTTGAAGGCAACCATTGCGAGGCGAATAGCGGCAGAATGCCGCAGTCCGTACTTGCCTCTCAGGCAGGGATACGCTGCCTGTAGGTCCAGACCTGCGCTGGCGGGATGTTGCGCAGCACCCAGTCGGATTTGGACGCAACCAGCCCCGTCGCCTTGACCGGCAAGGGCGACGACACGGAATAGGTAAACTGGATGAAGGGGGCATCAGGCCGCATCAGGCGCTGCGCCCGCGCCAGCATCTCAAGACGGGCTTTCACCGGGCGGGTGGTTAGCGGCAGGCTTGAAACGATGGCTGCGGCGGGCTCTGCCAGATCACCGGAAAGCTTGCCGGCCAGCGTCTCATCCATCGCATAGGCATCGCCCTCGATGATGGTCGCGCCCGGAAAGCGTGCCTTGAGCAATGTGCAGAACTCCGGATTGAACTCGATCAGCACCAGCCGCTCCGGTGCAATGCCGCGCGCCAGCAAGGCCTCGGTGACCGGCCCTGTGCCGGGCCCAAGCTCGATGACCGGGCCAGGAATGGACGGATCGACCGCCTCGGCCATGCGCTTTGCAAGAAAGGGGCTGGAGGGCGTGACAGCGCCGAGCTTCAACGGGCTGTCGAGCCAGTTTTTCAGGAACTTGGCATCATCCTGGAAGCGGGAGACCTGGCGCTTAATATCCTTGGCGGTGCGGCGCACGTCCTCCTCGATCTTGATCGCAACAGTGCGGGCCTTGATGCGCGCATCTGCCACCTTGCCAACCAAATCCGCAGTATGGACGCGCACTTCCCCCTCGATCCGCGACATGCCACGGCGGCTTGCACGGATCGGTATTGCCGGGGAGGTCACAGGATCGGCCAAACTCATCTCGCCAGAATGACGGGAATTTGACGTTACTTGCGGGAAGGCAATCCTTCAAGCGGTAATCGTAGCCGGCAAGACGTGCAAAATTGAGCACGTGCGAGGCTTAGCTGCCGCCGATACCCCCCAGGAAATCCTTGACTCGGCCAAAGAAGCCGGCAGCCTCGGGCTGGGTCTGGCCAGAGCTTTCCTTTTCGAACTCCTGCAAGAGCTCCCTCTGGCGCTTTGTCAGGTTCTGCGGCGTCTCGACCGCAACCTGGATGTAGAGATCGCCCAGATCGCGCGAGCGCAACACCGGCATGCCTTTGCCCTTGAGGCGGAACTGCTTGCCGGTCTGTGTGCCGGGCGGAATGACAACCTTGGAGCGTGTGCCATCGAGACCCGGCACCTCGACCTCGCCGCCCAGCGCTGCCGCTGTCATGCCCAGCGGCACGCGGCAGAAAAGGTCTGCGCCATCCCGCTGGAAAATGCCGTGCGGCTTGACGGCCATGAAAATATAGAGATCGCCCGATGGCCCGCCGCGCATGCCGCCCTCGCCCTCACCAGCGAGGCGGATTCGTGTGCCATCCTCCACACCAGCTGGCACATTCACCGAGAGATTGCGCTCGCGCATGACGCGGCCTGCGCCGTTGCAGGAGCGGCACGGATCATCAATCACCTCGCCGCGCCCGCCGCAATTGGGGCAGGTGCGCTCGATCGAGAAAAACCCCTGGCTGGCGCGCACGCGCCCTGCGCCGCCGCAGGTGGGGCAGGTGCGGGCCTTGGAGCCAGGCTTTGCGCCCGTGCCATTGCAGGCCTCGCAGGCCATGGCGGTCGGCACAGCAATCGTCGCTGCCTTGCCCTTGTAGGCCTCTTCCAGCGTGATCTCGAGGTTGTAGCGCAGATCAGCTCCGCGCCCGGGGCCCGAACCAGAGCCGCCGCCACGACGCCCGCGCGTTTCGCCAAAGAAGCTCTCGAAAATATCCGACATCACATCGGAGAAATCGCCATTGAACCCCGGGCCACCGCCCCCGCCGCCATTCTGGAAGGCCTGATGGCCGAAGCGATCATATTGTGCGCGCTTGTCCGCATCGGACAGCACCTGATAGGCCTCGTTCAGTTCCTTGAACTTCAGTTCGGCCTGTGCATCTCCGGGGTTCTTGTCCGGATGATGTTGCATCGCAAGCTTGCGGAAGGCGGCTTTCATCTCCGCCTCGCTTGCGCCGCGCGCCACCCCCAGCACCTCGTAATAGTCGCGCTGGCTCATGGTTCAATGTTTCGGAAAGCTGATCATGTTGTCGGGAACCGCTTCATTCTTGAAATAGACATCGACGCCGCGCTCGAAGCGCAAGGTGAGCTGCTCACTGGCGCGGATGGTCAACTCGAAGCGGAAACTGTCGCCCGGCTTCATGTCGATGGCCGAATCGAACCGAACAGGGCGGATGTAGCCCGGACCACGCAGGATCGCGACAAAGGAATAGGGGGGGCATGACACCCCCCCTGCATTGAGAAGCGTGATGGGCAAGACCTCACCCATCATAGGCTCAAGCGTCAGATCAAGCTCACGTCTGTTGTCCATGCGAGGTCTCCGGCGAGCTTGGCTTCAGGGGCAGAGGAGCCAAGCCCCTCGCATGGAATGATCAGGCGCTCTTTTTCTTGTCGTCTTGTTTCTTGCTGCCCTTGTCGTCGCTCACATCGCGGAATTCCGCGTCGATCACGTCGTCCTTGGCAGCATCCTTTTTCGGCTCATCAGCACCAGTTTCCCCGCCTGCCTCGGCTTCGGCGGCAGAAGCGGCATACATCGCCTCGCCGAGCTTCATCGAAGCCTGCAACAGATCCTGCGTACGTGAGGTGATTGTCTCGAGGTCGTCCTCGGTCAGCGCGGCTTTCAGCGCATCCATGGCTGTCTCGATCGCGGCCTTGTCGGAGGCCGAAACCTTGTCGCCATATTCCTTCACCGATTTCTCGGTGGAGTGCACCAGCGCCTCGCCCTGATTGCGGGCCTCGACCAGCTCGCGGCGCTTCTTGTCCTCGGCTGCGTTGGCCTCTGCATCCCTGACCATCTTCTCGATGTCGGCATCCGACAGGCCGCCTGAGGCCTGGATGCGGATCTGCTGCTCCTTCATCGTCGCCTTGTCCTTGGCCGTGACCGAGACAATGCCGTTGGCGTCGATGTCGAACGTCACCTCGACCTGCGGCACACCGCGCGGCGCAGGCGGAATGCCCACCAGATCGAACTGGCCGAGCAGCTTATTGTCCTGCGCCATTTCGCGCTCGCCCTGGAAGACACGGATCGTCACCGCGCCCTGATTGTCCTCGGCGGTCGAGAACACCTGGCTCTTCTTGGTCGGGATGGTGGTGTTGCGGTCGATCAGGCGGGTGAACACGCCGCCCAATGTCTCGATGCCGAGCGAAAGCGGCGTGACATCAAGAAGGAGAACATCCTTCACGTCGCCCTGAAGCACGCCGGCCTGAATGGCCGCACCGATGGCAACCACCTCATCCGGGTTGACGCCCTTGTGCGGCTCCTTGCCGAAGAAGGTCTTCACCACCTCCTGAACTTTCGGCATGCGGGTCATGCCACCAACCAGCACCACCTCGTCGATCTCGCCCGCGGTGAGGCCAGCATCCTTCAGAGCCTTCTTGCAAGGCTCCATGGTGCGCTGGATCAGATCATCGACCAGGCTCTCGAACTTGGCGCGCGAAAGCTTCATCGCCAGATGCTTCGGGCCGGAGGCATCCGCCGTGATGTAGGGCAGGTTGATCTCGGTCTGAGAGGCGGAAGACAGCTCGATCTTCGCCTTCTCGGCAGCTTCCTTCAGGCGCTGGAGGGCGAGCTTGTCCTTCTTCAGGTCAATGCCCTGCTCGCGCTTGAACTCATCCGCGAGATACTCGACGAGGCGCATGTCAAAGTCTTCGCCGCCGAGGAAGGTGTCACCATTGGTGGACTTCACCTCGAAGACGCCATCGCCAATCTCGAGGATCGAGACGTCGAAGGTGCCGCCGCCCAGATCATAAACCGCGATGGTGCCGGCAGATTTCTTCTCAAGGCCATAGGCGAGCGCGGCCGCCGTTGGCTCATTGATGATGCGCAGCACCTCAAGCCCGGCGATCTTGCCGGCATCCTTGGTGGCCTGGCGCTGGGCGTCGTTGAAATAGGCCGGCACGGTGATGACAGCCTGCGTGACGGACGTGCCGAGATAGGCTTCCGCCGTCTCCTTCATCTTCTGGAGCGTGAAGGCCGAGATCTGCGAGGGCGAGTACCCCTTGCTATCCGCCTCGACCCAGGCGTCGCCGCCGGGTGCCTTGGTGATCTTGTAGGGAACAAGATCCTTGTCTTTCTGCGTCATCGGATCATTGAAGGTGCGCCCAACCAGGCGCTTGATGGCGAAGAAGGTGCGCTCCGGGTTGGTCACCGCCTGGCGCTTGGCCGGCTGGCCGACAAGGC
>JBOFIL010000304.1:0-3393 GCA_051650165.1 Allobosea sp. | reverse complement strand
GGCGAGCCGTTCATAGCTGGCATAGGTGGTGAGCGACCAGCTGTCGTTGAACTTGTAGGTGATCGCGCCTGCTGCGCCATAGCCCTTGATGCCGCCATCAGGCTTGTAGGCAGTGACACGGCGGTTCCAGGCAGCATCCTGTGCCGTGACGCCAAAATAGCTCTTCATGTAATCGGCATCGGCAAAGGAAACGCGCGGGCCGGCGGAGAACGTCCACTGGCCGAAGCGCTGGACAAGATCGAGTCCGAAATTGCCGACAACGCCCTCATGGCCATGAAAGCCGCGACGAATTTCAAAGCGTGCACGCACCGTATCCGGTATCGCCCAGATTTCCGCGAAGGCACCGGGCTCGATCGCCCATTTCGCATCACGAATGCCGGCAAGGCGCGAATCAGCAGCCGTATAGCGCCCTGCCTGATAGCGCGCGACCACGCCGGCGCGCAGGAAGCCATTCTCGTATAGTGCGAAATTCAGCCCATCATCAGGCGCGGAAAAACGCTGCGTTGAACCCACGCGGCGGATAGAGCCTGTGGGATAGGCGATGAAGCCCAAATCAGACGAGCCGGGAAATTTCGGCCCCGACACGGCGTTGGCGCGCAAGGTCACGATCCAGCCACCTGAATCAGTGATCGGCCCACCGGGAGCCGCGCCCGTTGAGGGCTGCAAGCGCTGGCCGGGGGATGGCCGGGTCTGGGCTTCTGCTGCGGCGGGCACCAGCGCAAGTATGGCGCAGGCGAGCACGGGGCGGGCAAGCACGGGTAAACGATAGAACTGACGCATCTGACGCAACCAACTCAACTCTAACCGGAGCGATTCAGACATGCCCCTCACCTTTCGTTTACCCTGCCAGGGTTAACGGCAGACTGATGCTGTGCGTGCACCGGTTGTTTCAATCCGGACAATCGGATACGCGAATGCGCATGGTTGAGTGACCGCGTGATGATGCCGTTTTCCAGCGCCCGGAAAACATACGCAGCAACAAGCGCGCTGGACCTGACCAAATAACGTTTGGCTTACGGGGCACGTATCCCCGAGTGAGCAGGAGAAAAGAACATGTCGCAAACCCAAGACTCTTCCCAATTCCAAGACTCTTCCCAAGTCCAAGATTCTTCCCAGATCACAGTTACATTTCCCGATGGCGCGACACGCGCGTATCAGCGCGGCACGACGGGCCGGGACATTGCCGGCGGCATCTCGCCCTCACTCCTGAAGCGCACCGTGGCGATGGCGCTAGATGGCGTGGTGACGGATTTGGCCGACCCCATCACCGCCGATGCCCGTATTGAGCTGATCAACCGTGAGGATCCGCGCGCGCTGGAGCTGATCCGGCATGATTGCGCGCATGTGTTGGCCGAAGCCGTGCAGAGCCTGTTTCCTGGCACACAGGTCACCATCGGGCCGGTGATCGAGAACGGGTTCTTCTATGATTTTGCCCGCAGTGAGCCGTTCACGACCGAAGACCTGCCGCTGATCGAAGCAGAAATGCGCAAGATCATTGCGAGGAACGCCGCCTTCACCAAGGAAATCTGGAGCCGTGACGAGGCGAAAGAGCATTTCCGCACCAAGGGCGAATTGTTCAAGGTCGAGCTGGTCGATGCCATCCCGGCGGGCGAAAGCCTGCGCATGTACCGCCAGGGCGATTGGATGGATCTTTGCCGGGGCCCGCACATGGCTTCGACCGGGCCGATCGGCAACGCCTTCAAGCTCACCAAGGTCTCCGGCGCCTATTGGCGCGGCGATTCCAACAACCCAATGCTGACACGCATCTATGGCGTTGCCTTCGCCAAGCAGGAGGAGCTTGACGCCTATCTTCGCCAGATCGAAGAGGCTGAAAAGCGCGACCATCGCAAGTTAGGACGCGAGATGGACCTGTTCCATTTCCAGGATGAGGGGCCGGGCACGGTCTTCTGGCATTCCAAGGGCTGGACGCTGTTCCAGACGCTCACCGCCTATATGCGCCGGCGTTTGCGCGCCGATTATGAGGAGGTGAACGCGCCGCAGCTGCTCGACAAGTCGCTGTGGGAAACCTCAGGCCACTGGGGCTGGTATGCCGATAACATGTTCGGGGCGAAATCAGCCGGGGCGATGCTGCGCCCAGGCGATCCTGATGCCGATCAGCGCGTGTTTGCGCTGAAACCCATGAACTGCCCCGGCCATGTGCAGCTCTTCAAGCATGGGCTGAAAAGCTACCGCGATCTGCCCATACGCTTGGCAGAGTTTGGCATGGTGCATCGCTATGAGGCCTCAGGCGCGTTGCATGGGCTGATGCGTGTGCGCGGTTTCACGCAGGATGACGCGCATATTTTCTGTACGGAAGAGCAGCTTGAGGCCGAATGCCTCATGATCAATGATCTGATGATGTCGGTCTATGAGGATTTCGGCTTCACCGAGGTTGTGGTCAAGCTGGCGACGCGGCCAGAAAAGCGCGTCGGCACCGATGCGATGTGGGACCATGCCGAGGGCATCCTGAAAAAGGTGCTGGCGAAGATGGCCGCCGAATCGGGCGGGCGGATCAAGACTGGCGTCAATGAGGGTGAGGGCACCTTCTATGGCCCGAAATTCGAATACACCTTGCGCGATGCCATCGGGCGCGATTGGCAATGCGGCACGACGCAGGTCGATTTCAACCTGCCGGAGCGCTTTGGCGCGTTCTACATCGACGCCAATGGCGAAAAGACCCAGCCAGTCATGGTTCACCGCGCCATTTGCGGCTCAATGGAGCGCTTCCTTGGCATTTTGATCGAGAGCTATGGCGGGCATTTCCCGCTCTGGCTTGCGCCGTATCAGATCATGGTCTGCCCCATCACCTCGGAGGCGGATGCTTATGCCGAGAAGGTGACGACGCTGCTGCTCTCGAAGGGGCTGCGCGCCCGCGCCGATCTGCGCAACGAGAAGATCAACTACAAGGTGCGTGAGCATTCGCTGGCGAAAGTGCCGGTCATCCTGGCAGTTGGAAAGCGCGAAGCAGAAGAGGAAACCGTTTCGGTTCGTCGGCTTGGGTCGCAGGCGCAGAACGTGGTATCGCTTAGCGAAGCCGTGAAGGCGCTGCTTGATGAGGCGCTTGCGCCGGACGAGAGGCGAGCAGCAGGCTGAGCAAGGATGAGCGATGTTCGAGCGCAGCTATCGCCGGCGTCTTGAGGCTGACCTTCAGGCCTGGGTGAAGGACGGGCTGATCACAGCATCTGCCGCATCGGCGATCCGCACGACACGGCTGACTGATGAAACCGGCTCAAGGCTGCCCGGCACAGTCGCCATGCTCGGCGCGCTGATGCTGGCAGCCAGCGTCAGCGCTTTTGTTGCGGCCAACTGGCAGGACATCCCGCGGCTTGTGAAGCTCATCGGCATTTTGGCTGTTATCGCCGGCGGGTTTTTAATCGCGCTGAGGTTGGAAGC
>JBOFIL010000303.1:0-4852 GCA_051650165.1 Allobosea sp. | reverse complement strand
GCTGCGAAGCGCGCGCTTGAAGAAGCCGCGACACGCCGTGCCGCGCTTGACGAAAAAGCCAAGGCTCTCGCCGCTTCCCGCGAGATTGACGGGCGCGGCGGGCTCGATCCGGTGCGTTATGATGATTGGGATGTGAAGGGTCTGGCCGTGGATTTCTGAAGTCCCTTGTCATCGCCATGTGCATGATCTGCAACATGCGGCGATAGTTAGGGCGCAAAAGCTAAACAGATGCACAGCCGGGCTATTTGATTGCGTGCGTCCTCCGGCACATAAGGCCCGTCGGAGTTTCATATTCAATTTCCAATTATACACATCAATCAACTGTTGATATCGCATTTGACGAAGGTGAATTTATTGCTTATTCTTTTGGCAATAGGCTTTCCAAATTTCTGTATTAAATGGATTTTTGCCTCCAACCTTCTGGCGACACAGCCAATTTTGGAGATTGAATCATGTCTGGATCAAGGCCGATCAGTTCGGGATCAGAAACGTATAACTCAGCCGTTGGGGAATATCTTTCTTCAAGGCCAGCCCCTGGTGATCCTTGGGGGAATAATCAGACTGTGACGTCTGCTGCTGCCGAGACGTCTGATGGTTCGGCGGACACAAGAATAGCGCC
Source organism: Allobosea sp. (assembly GCA_051650165.1). GTDB lineage: Bacteria > Pseudomonadota > Alphaproteobacteria > Rhizobiales > Beijerinckiaceae > Allobosea. The sequence continues at coordinate 4,233 of JBOFIL010000303.1, read as the reverse complement.
ACAAAATCAAATCAATTCATCTGTAGTTGACGGTTCTGTCAGAGACCTTGAACGTTCCCAAAGACAATCTGCTCTTTACAGCTATGTGGGTCAAGTTAGATCAATGGGATATACTCCAGTAGATAATGCCAATGCCAATACAGGCAATCGCGTGACTGATGGCCTTTATGGTCTTGATGCCAATGGAAATGGTGTTATTTTTTGGCAAGGCTCCGGACCGCAGTTTAACCGTACGGGAGTTGGGAATGGAACCACTGTAACATGGGTCGTGCGAGATTTCCAGCTTGTCAAGGTAACAGAGACTCCGAATGTGGGTGATAATTCGGGTTGGAAGGCTATGCAGACGGGTGATTTCAATGGTGATGGCAAGCTTGATGTGCTCTGGAAAAATGACAATACTGGGCAGGTCGTGCGATGGAGCATTGATCCCAACACTGGTGCCCTAGCCTCGAGCGCTCTTTTATCAATCAATCTTGGCGTAAACTCAGGCTGGTCTGTAGTCGACGGGGGCGATTTTAACGCAGATGGCAAAGACGATGTTCTCTGGCAAAATTCAAGCACCGGCCAGACTGTCGTGTGGACTTTCAACGATGATGGAAGTTATAAAACTGGTGTTGTGGCAACACCAGAAACACCAATAAATGATACTCTTTATAATATGCGTGACAATGAATTCGCTTCTGTAGTTGCAGATCGAAACGGTGACGGGCGAGATGATATTGTTATACGTAATATCAATGACAGCACACTAACCTACTGGAACAGTGTCGACACTGGAGTAGGTAATGCGCCAAAATTTGTTAAAGCTGAAGTAAAAATTGATATGGGCTGAATTTAACCTTCATTGATAATGGATGATTTCACCCCTCGCATATCATAATGGCCCGGAGCGATCCGGGCCATTTTTTATTGACCTTCCGAGCTTACCGTGCGGGGCGGCGCTTCTGCGCGCCCTGTCCGCCGCGATCCAGCCAGCCAATGCGCGGATTGCCGGCCTCGGAGCGGGTTTCCTTGCGGTTATCCTGGCGGCCTTCCGGGCGGCTATCCTTGCGGCCATCTTGACGCATATCCTGCCGGCCTTCGGGGCGGCGGCCCTGCGGAGCGCGCTGATCGCCGCGCGGTGAGCCCGCACGCGGCTCATGGCGGCGATTGTCATCCCGGCGGTGATCATCTCGGCGTGGCTCGTGTTGGCGCGGCTCTTGATGCTGGCCATCTTGCCTGTGTCCATCTTGCCTTGGGCCTTCGGGGCGCCATTCGCGCTTCGGTGCCGCATCGCGGCGCGGTTGCTCGTCGCGGCGTGGGCTGCGCTCCTGATGCGTGCGCTCACCAAATGGGCGATCCTGACGCGGACGATCCTCACGCGGACGATCCTCACGTGGGCGATCCTCACGTGGACGATCATCACGTGGACGATCCTGGTTCGGACGGCCTTCGCGCGGACGATCAGAGCGGAACCTCTCACCTTGCGGGCGGCCGCCAAAGGGGCGATCACCTTGCGGGCGAGGTCCGTTGCGGCCACGGCCACCGCGAGGGGCCTCAGTCGGGCCATCATCGCGGCCAAGGTCAAAGCCTTCCGGCGCGGTGACGCGCGGGATTTCGAGGCGGGTCAGCTTCTCGATGTCGCGCAGATATGCCCGCTCCTCGCCATTGCAGAATGAGATGGCAATGCCTGTTGCCCCTGCGCGCGCGGTGCGGCCAATGCGGTGCACATATTGCTCCGGCACATTCGGCAGTTCGAAATTGAACACGTGGCTTACAGCATCGATGTCAATGCCGCGCGCGGCAATGTCGGTTGCGACCAGAACGCGGCAGCGCCCGGTCTTGAAATCGAGCAACGCACGCTCGCGCTGGCTCTGGCTCTTGTTGCCATGGATCGCGGCTGAGTTGATCGAGGCAGCGGCCAGCGCCTTCACCACCTTGTCAGCGCCGTGCTTGGTGCGGCTGAAGACGAGGGTGCGGGTGATGTCCTTGTCTTTCAGCATCTCGATCAAGAGCGCCTGCTTGCGGCCCTGCGAGACAAAGATGACCTGCTGGTCGACACGCTCGGCCGTGGTGGCGACAGGCGCGACCTCGACGCGGACGGGGTTCTGCAAGAAGCCGGCCGCCAGATCGGCAATGGCTTTTGGCATGGTGGCAGAGAAGAACAGGCTCTGGCGCTGCTTGGGCACCATGCCGACAATGCGGCGCAGCGCATGAATGAAGCCGAGATCCAGCATCTGGTCGGCCTCATCGAGAACCAGGATCTCGATGTCGCGGAGCGTCAGCGCGCGGCGATCGATCAGATCAAGCAGGCGGCCCGGCGTCGCGACAAGAACATCAACGCCAGCGCGCATGATGTGCTCCTGCTTGCCGATCGACACACCGCCGAACACGACAGTGGAGGACAGGCGCAGATGCTTGCCATAATCACGGAAGCTTTCGGCGATCTGGCTGGCGAGTTCACGCGTGGGAGAGAGGATCAGCGCGCGGCAGCCGCGTGGCGGCGTCGGCTTCACCGTGCTGGCGAGCTTGTGCAGCGTCGGCAGCGCGAAGGCGGCGGTCTTTCCGGTGCCGGTCTGCGCAATGCCAAGAAGGTCATGGCCCTCCAGCACTTGCGGGATGGCTTTTACTTGGATGGGGGTGGGGGTCTCGTAGCCCAGCGCGACAAGCGCCTTCTGGATGGGGGCGGCGAGGCCGAAATCAGCAAAATTCGTCAAGACAAAATTCCTCGTGGTGCACCGCGCGGCTCATGTGAGACCGGGCACGCTGCAAAGCGGCCATACGCAGCAAGGCGCATGGCATCGCGGGGGATGACCACCCGCGTGACAAGGGCTGTCGGAACATATCTAGCTTGATAGAAGCCAGATGGAGGGAGGCCGGGGCGCCAATTCTTTGGCGACCAATCACGCAGCCTCTATGAGCACCACACATAGCATTGTGCGGCGCAGCATGCCTATGGGCGCTTATGGGCCATATGTCAAATCGCTCTGTGTCTGGTGCGGGGCTTCGCTGGGTCGTTCGGGCGTCACGCGGCCCAATGCGTCCCGCCTGGCAACTTTCGAGTGCCTGCCGTCGAGCGTGCTGAATATTTATCCGTAAAGAAAAAGGCGCGGGATGAGCCGCGCCTTCTGCTGCTGAGCAGGAGCTTCAGCTCATTTCTTGATGAACATGTCCAACTTGCCGAAATGCTCGGCGAGCAGATAATAGAAGGTCGTGCGCGCCTTGGTCTTGTCAGATTTCATGTGCTCGCAAGTTGCCTTGAGCGAACCATCGAGATCGCCATCTGTCAGGCCGAGCTTCTTCTTGAGGAAGTTGGTCTTGACTGTCTCAAGCTCCTTGGCATCGGAGCAAGCGACATAGCGTGTGTCAGCCTTGCTCATCACAAGCTGGTAGGACTTGATCAGGCCAGCGGCGGCAGCCTCATTGACTGGCTTCTTGGCGAATTTCTTGATGTCGGCGAGATGATCCATGCGTGCCCCCTCTGGCGGCTATCAGTTGCTGTCAGCCACGGCGATTCATCTCGCCGCATGAAGAAACGATAGCAGGTTATTGGCGTCTGGCGAGAGGCAAAGCAAAAGCTTAGTCGATCCCGGTGTTCAGGGCAGAACAACAACAGGTGTGCCGACGCGCACGCGCTCGAAGAGATCAACCACATCACCATTGTGCATGCGGAAGCAACCATAGGATGCAGCCCGGCCTATACTGCCCGGAACATTAGTGCCGTGGATGGCATATTGCCCGCCAGGCCCGAGGCCGAGCGCTGCTGCCCCCATCGGGTTGTTGGGTGCGCCGCCCGCAATGACATTTGGCAGATGCGGGTTCTCGCGCTTGACCACCGCAGGCGGCGACCATGCAGGGCGAAGCTGCTTTTCCTCGATGTATTTCGTGCCGGACCACTGCCGCCCGGCCTTGCCGACCGCAATGGTGTATCTGATCGCTTCGCCGGAGCGCGTCACGAAATAGAGGCTGCGCTGGTTGGTGCGCACCACAATCGTGCCGGGCTGGAAGCGTTGATCCGGGAAGGCCACAAGCTCGCGTGCCTCAACGGGCGCGGCAAGGCCTGTCAGCCCCGCACCTAGATAAAGTCCCATAGCCATCACGGCGGCAATTCGGTTCGCAGACATCACGCAACTCCCCACTGATGGGTGAAGCGTTGCGCTGCATGTCTTGGCGAATGCTTGACGCCAGCGCGCTATCGCTCGCGCTGGTGAATCGCAGGTTCAGGAGCTGGGTTAATGCGTGGCGTCACAAACG
>JBOFIL010000302.1:0-2966 GCA_051650165.1 Allobosea sp. | reverse complement strand
TCATCATCACCTTGCTGTGGCTGGCGCTCGTGCCGCTTTTCTGGCGCATTGCCACACAAGCAGGTTTCCAGCCCAGCCGGGCCGAGCAGACCGAATGGGGTCTGCTCTTCGCGCTGCTGATGCTGCTGCTGATTGGCGCAAACATGATCTTGCCGATCGAGTTGGCAGCTCTGGCCGCGCTTGGCACCGTGATAGGCATCCGCTTTCTGCGCGAGCGCGGGCTGAGCGGGTTGGATCGCGCGCTGCTTGCCCGCCTCATGCCATTCCTGTTCTTGATCATGGCGCTTGCTGCCACGCAGATGTGGCCGGGTCTGCGCATGGCGCTCTCAAGCCCAAGCTGGAAGCCCTTTATGGGTTTGCCGGCTTTTGCGCCGCTGCTCTCGCCTGCCATTCCCATGCTGGCGATCGCACTGGTGTTTGCCATGCTCCAGGGCGGCAAAGGCATTCCCGCGCTTCTCTCCACAACAGCCCTGCGTGGCTGGCGCGCAAGCCTGCTCACATTCCTGCTGGTTGGCATGGCCTGGATCATGGTGCGCGGCGGCATCGCGACATCGCTGATGCAGGTGGCGGATGAATCGCTTGGGCTGTGGGCCGCTGGCGTCGTGCCCCTCACGGGTGCCGCGGGCGGGTATCTCACCGGCAGCAACACGGGCGCTGGTGCGCTCTCCATGCCGCTGGCCAATGCGCTGAGCATCACATTCGACGCCAGATATGTTCTGGTCAGCGCCGCCATCACGGCGGGCAGCCTGATGACAGCAATCAGCCCCATCCGCGCCGCGATGGGTGTCGCGCTCGCCAATGCCAGCCCGACAGAAGCGCGCGAGGCGCTTGGGCTGCTCGGCCCCTTCGCCATGGTGGTGATCGGCCTCACCATCATCATCGGCATCGCGGCTTCCATTGCGCTCTAGGCAGCGGAAAGCAGGCGCTCAAAGATCAATCGCAGCGCAGCATGATCTTGGCGGCAGGCGTCGCGCCCTTGTCAATATCCGCGAATGCCGCCGCGCCATCAGCCAGGGGGCGTTCTTCAAACCAGCCAAGCCCGCCAAGCTGGCCGCTTGCCAGCGCGTTGACCACCTGCACGAAATCATCCGGGGTATAACAATAGGTGCCCGTGAGCGTAATTTCCTGCAGCGTGATCTTGCGAATATCCAGCCCGTCTTGCCCCGGAAGCAATCCTGCATGAACAATCACACCGCCGGGTCGAACCATCTCGCAGGCGGCAGCGCGGGTCGCGCTTGCGCCAACCGCATCGATCACCAGATCGATGCTATGAGCAGCCGGATCAGCGCATGAGCCCGGCGCATACACGTCAAAGCCTTCAAGGCTTGAGATGGCATTGCGCCGCAGCGGGTTCGGCTCGCTGATGCTGATGCGATGCGCGCCGAAATGACGGGCGACAATGGCCGAGGCCAACCCAATTGCCCCCCCGCCAATCACCACGACATTGCAGGCCGCGAGCGGCTGATGCAGGTGCTTCACACCAAGTCTTACAGCATGCCAGGCGACGGCAATCGGCTCGGCAAGCGCCGCATGGGCGATAGCGAGGCCATCTGGAATGGCAATGACATTGCGCTCCGGGATGCGGACAAATTGTGCAAACGCGCCCTGGCGCGGCGGCATGGAAATGATCTGCCGCGTGGGCGAGAGATGCCAGCGGCCAGAGATGGCATAGGGGCAGGAGGGGTCGACCACCAGCGGGTTGATCGTCACCCGCTCGCCATCGCGCTTGCCACCAACAATGCGTCCAGCAGCCTCATGCCCCAGAATAAGCGGCGCGGGGCGGCGGCTGTCATGCCCGTGATAGGCATGCATATCCGAGCCGCAAATGCCGACAGCCTCGACCCTGACAATGACCTCGCCGGCCTCTGCCACAGGCTCGGGCTCATCGCGCCAGACGAGGCTGTTCGGGCCAGTATAGACAAGCGCCTTCATGAGGGCAGCGTCCTATTTTGCAGTGAAGCCGCCATCGACGGCAATGGTCTGGCCGGTGATGTAGGCCGAGGCGGCGGAGGCGAGGAACACCGTGATGCCGGCCAGATCGTCCAGCTCGCCATTGCGGCCAATCGCGGTCTGTGCCGCATTCTTTGCGGCGCGCTCCGGGTCACCAAACACAGGCGCTGTCAGCGGCGTCGGGAAAAAGCCGGGTGCGATGGCATTGCACGTCACGCCGTGGCGGGACCATTCCTCGGCGGCCGCGCGGGTCAGCTGCACCACGCCGCCTTTGGCCGCGCCATAGGGCGCACTGTTGGGAAAAGCCCGGTAGCTTTGCAGCGAGGCAATGTTGATGATGCGGCCATATTGCTTCGCGGCCATGCCGGGCGCGAGTGCCTGCGTGAGCAGGAATGGCGCACGCAGATGAAGCGCCATGTGCAGATCGAAAGCCTCAGCGGTCACATCCTTGAAGGGCTGACGCAGATTGACGCCAGCCGCATTGACGAGGATGTCTATGGACCGGCCCTCAGCAGCAAGCTTGCCGGCTATGTTTGCGGCACAATCAGGCTGGCCGAGATCAGCAGCTATCGACCAGGCATCAATCCCATCACCGGCCTTCAATGCTTCGGCAGCATCAGCAAGTTCATCCGCGCGCCGCGCGACCAGCACCACGCTTGCCCCCGCCAGACCCAGCGCGCGCGCCATGGCAAGGCCGATGCCGCTATTGCCGCCAGTGATGAGCGCGCAGCGACCCGTCAGGTCAAAGAGTGGCCCAAGGCGGAACGCCATCAGAGTTCCACTGGCTGGCCAAGATCGATGTTGGTGCCCGGCGCATATTTCGCCATGCGCACATCCGAGGTGCGGGCATGGCCCTCCATGCCCTCCAGCCGCGAGATGCGGGCCGAGACCGGCGCAAGCGTCTTGCAGGCCTCGCGGTCCATCTTCTGCCATGTCAGCGGCTTGAGGAACTTGTGCACCGAGAGACCCGCGGAATAACGCGCCGCGAACTTGGTAGGCAGGATATGGTTGGGGCC
>JBOFIL010000301.1:0-2194 GCA_051650165.1 Allobosea sp. | reverse complement strand
AGCTTCATCTGCGCATGGCGAACCTTGAACTCTCCGAGAAGCGCCAGAATGCGCTCAAAATCCCGGCGGAATGTTGCATCAAGCACGAAGCTTGCGCCAAGGAGCGAGCCGCCAGCAATCAGGATAGACACCGGCAAGGCGTAATCCGGGGGCAGCAGCACGCTGGCAAAACCGGCGGCCAACAGGCCAGATAGCCCCAGCATCAGGGCGGTCCGACGTGATGGAGAGAGCGAAAGCGTGATCTTCATCGCGCTGCGTATGCCATGGCTACAATAGGGTTCAAGGAACGAATCACCAGCAAACCATAGCGGCTTTGTGCACGCGTCAGCGAGGCGCGCATGCCACAATTCACATCAAAAGCGTCATGCTCAAAACGGGGTGCGCATCACGCATCCAGGCCGGCGCAACTGCGCGTGAGCCTGCGCATGAAGTTTCTCACAAAAACATGGCCCGCGCCTCACGCAGCACGGGTTCCCTTGCCAAGGGGGTGGGCAGGCAGCTGTTTCTGGGGCTAGTCTGGCTGAACGCACCGGGAGAAGGGATCACCATCATGTCACGCAATGCCGCAGCGCAGACAATACCCGCAATGACACCCAATGATCTCGATGCTTTCTGGATGCCCTTCACAGCAAACCGGGCCTTCAAGAAAAATCCGCGCATGATCGCGCGCGCCGAGGGCATGTTTTACTACACGCCCGAAGGCAAGCCGGTGATGGACGGCACCGCCGGTCTGTGGTGCTGCAATGCCGGCCATGCGCGCGAACCGATCATTCAGGCCATTCAGGCGCAGGCCCGCGATCTGGATTACGCACCCACCTTCCAGTTTGGCCACCCCAAGGTGTTCGCGGCCGCCGCCCGCATTGCGGCGCTGGCACCGGGCGATCTCGACCATGTGTTTTTCGCGGGCGGCGGCTCAGAAGCGGTTGATACCGCGCTCAAGATCGCCATCGCCTACTGGAATGTCTCCGGCAAAGGCTCGAAGACGCGCCTTATCGGGCGCGAGCGCGGTTATCACGGCGTCGGCTTTGGCGGCATTTCGGTCGGCGGCATTGTCAACAACCGCAAATTCTTCGGCTCGCTTCTGGCAGGCACAGACCATATGCCCACGACATATGATCGCGAGAAGCAACGCTTCTCGAAAGGCGAGCCCGAATATGGCGCGCATTTCGCCGATGAGCTGGAGCGCATCGTCACGTTGCATGATGCCAGCACCATCGCCGCCGTGATTGTCGAGCCGATGGCGGGCTCCACCGGCGTGCTGCCCCCTCCTGTCGGTTATCTGAAGCGGCTGCGCGAAATCACCGAGAAACACGGCATCTTGCTGATTTTCGACGAGGTGATTTCAGGCTTCGGGCGGCTTGGCTCTGCCTTTGCGGCGGAGCGTTATGGCGTGATCCCGGACATGATCTGCTTTGCCAAGGGCGTCACCAATGGCGCGGTGCCCATGGGCGGCGTGCTGGTGAGGAAACACATCCACGACGCCTTCATGAACGGGCCCGACCACGTGATCGAGCTGTTCCATGGTTACACCTATTCGGGCCATCCGCTGGCGGCCGCCGCCGCGCTTGCCAGCCTCGACATCTACCGCGACGAGGGGCTGTTCGAGCGCGCCAAGACGCTTGAACCCATCTGGGCCGATGCCATCATGGAGCTAAAAGACGAGCCCAATGTGCTCGATATTCGCACGCTCGGGCTGGTGGCGGGCATTGACCTTGCCTCGCGGCCAGACGGCGTTGGCAAGCGCGCCTTTGAGGCGATGGACCGCGCCTTCCATGAGCATGGCATGATGGTGCGCGCCACTGGTGACACGCTGGCGCTCACCCCGCCGCTGATCATCTCGGAAAGCCAGATAGGCGAGATCGCCGACAAGCTGCGCGCGGTGATCAGGGCTGTGGCGAACTGAATCAGAGCGAGCTCACTGTGCTCGTCATGGTCGGGCCTGTCCCGACCATCCACGCCTGTCTTGCAAACCCCGCCAAGACGTGGATGCTCGGCACAAGGCCGAGCATGACGGGGTACGCAAATGGCACGAGTAATAGAATTGGAAGTTGGTGATAAGGATGGAAAAGCTCATCCAACCACTGTCACGGCTAAGGCGAAGGCGTTTGGCGAGGGACCGAATGGGCCGATCCTACAAATAGATACATTTGGTTCCGAAGACCGCAAACTGCGCGGGAAAATGAGCCAGACCATG
>JBOFIL010000300.1:0-3469 GCA_051650165.1 Allobosea sp. | reverse complement strand
CATGCACGCGGCACGAGACGCGGCGCTTCGGATCATGGATCGCCGCCATATCGCCCACGACATAGACCGTGGTTCCGCCAATCGGCGGCAAGAACAGCTTCATGTCAGGCCGCGTCACCAGCTCGGTGAACATGCCGCCGGTTTGCTCGAACAGGGTCCGGCGCAATTCCTGTTCGGTGGTGCCGAAGCGTTCGGCCACGCCCGGCAGATGCCAGACCGGATCAATTGCAATCTTGGTCACCGTGATGTCGCCGGTGGTGTGCAGCACCTCGCCATCGGGCGCGAGACGATGCGCGCCAATGGCCGCGAGGATCTCCGCCATGTTGAGGCGCGCTTTGGTCACCGCAATGGTGGGGCGAATGTCGATGCCTTCGGCGATCAACCCGCCAAAATCCTCGGCCACGCGATGTCCCCAAGGATCAAGCGAGACAATCTTCCCGGCCTCCATCCATTGCCGGAACGGGCCGATCTCGCTGGTGGGATGGGTGTTGGTGAGGTCAGGCCGGGCGGAGGGGTTCATCGCGCGGGCAGAAATCGCCAGTGCGCGATACAGCGCATAGGAGCCGCCATGCGCGCCGATCACATTGCGATCCGCGGGGTTGGTGGTTGAGGCAATAATGGGCCCGCGCGAGGCTGCTGCCCCAGCGCCCCATTCGACAGGGTGGCGCAATGTGGCGCTTCCCGGCTCCGGATGAGAGTTGAGGCGAATATGGCTAGAGCGGTTCTGGATGCTCATCTGTGATTTCGCACGCTTGTCTTGCCCCCAGAACTTGCCTTGCCCCCAAAATCGGGAGGGTTGTGGAAGCGCTCCAGAGTGGGTGCGTCACGGCAAAAGGTCAACTGGCTGGATGGCGCATCGCATCTTGCCATTTGTTCTATTTTTGTTCTAAATAAAACTCATGCCCGAGTCGGCTGCCGCACCACCTACAGGAGGTCATCATGCGCGAGATTCTCCGCCGCCAGCCCGAAGATGTGCGCCGCTCCGAGCCCGTCATCTCCGCGCCCGTCATGTCCGTGCCCATTATGGCGCGGGACAGGCTGGCGCATGTTGGCCACAGGCTGGACCCGGAGGCGCGCAAGGGGCGCGGAGCCACCATCAATCCCGTGGGGCGCTTCGAAGCACAGACCCTTGAGCCCGCCGATGATGGCTGGGAAGACGGGGAGGCACCTCCCCGGCTGGCCACCGAGGTTTCCATCGAGAAACCCAAGACCATCATCACACGCAACCAGTCACCCGATATTTCATTCGACCGCTCGCTTAACCCGTATCGCGGCTGCGAGCATGGCTGCGTCTATTGTTTCGCGCGGCCAACCCATGCCTATCTCGGCCTCTCGCCCGGCCTCGATTTCGAAACCAAACTCACCGCCAAGCCGGACGCACCAGCACTTTTGGCGCGGGAATTATCCGCTGCGGGCTACAGCCCGCGCACGCTCGCCATCGGCACCAACACCGATCCTTACCAGCCCATCGAGAAACGCCTCAGGATCATGCGCGGGGTGCTGGAGGTGCTGGAGCGTTTCTCGCATCCTGTCGGCATCGTCACCAAATCGGCGCTGATCCAGCGTGACATCGATGTTCTGGGAGCGATGGCGGCGCGCGGGCTCGCCAAGGTGGCGATCTCGGTAACCACGCTTGACCCCAAGCTCGCCCGCCAGATGGAGCCCCGCGCGGCAAGCCCGGCCAAGCGGCTGGAGACGATCCGGGCGCTGACGGCAGCCGGCATCCCCGTGACCGTGATGGTCGCGCCCATCATTCCGGCCATCAATGAACATGAGATCGAGCGCATTCTCGATGCTGCCTATGCAGCAGGAGCGCGCGAGGCTGGCTATGTGCTGCTGCGCCTGCCGCTGGAGGTGAAGGACATCATGCAGGATTGGCTGATGACGCATCATCCCGACAAATTGCGTCATGTCATGTCACTGGTGCGCCAGGGGCGCGGCGGCAAGGATTACGACCCCTCATGGGGCCAGCGCCAGACCGGCACAGGCCCGCTCGCCTGGCTGATCGGCCGGCGCTTCGAGCAAGCGGCGCAGCGCAGCGGCTACCGGGCAACGCGCACGAAGCTGCGCAATGACCTGTTCAGCCCGCCGGTGGAGCAGCAGGCGCAGCTCTCGCTGTTTTAGATGCACAGAATAGATGCGCAGATCGGTTTTGAACTTCCAGTCTGGATTTCATCATGGCAGTTGCTTTGGCAGATATGGAGCGGGACGTAATTGCCATGGCACGTAACAGGCGCATCTTGCCCGTGCTCGATGGCACGGTTGAAAGGCTGAGCCTGAGGGCATGGCGCATGGCGCCGGAGCTGCCCGTCGCCGGCATTGACGAGGTGGGCCGTGGCCCGCTTGCGGGGCCGGTGGTGGCGGCAGCGGTGATCCTGGAGCCAGGTACCATTCCTGAAGGGCTCGCCGATTCCAAGCAGCTTTCGCCGGCGCGGCGCACGGCCATGTTTGATGTGATCCTCGCCAGCGCGCGTGCTGTCAGCATTGGCTCGGCCTCTGCCAGCGAGATTGATGCGCTGAACATCCGCCAAGCCACACATCTCGCCATGCGCCGGGCCTTGATGGCGCTGGCGGCACAGCCGGCATTGCTACTGGTGGATGGCAATGACACCGCCGGGCTTGAAGGGCTCACCGGCATTCCCACGCAGGCCATCATCAAGGGTGATGGCAAGGTGGCGGCCATCGCGGCCGCCTCGATCATCGCCAAGGTGATGCGGGACCGGATGATGGCGCGGCTTGATGAAAGCTTCCCCGCCTATGGTTTTGCCTCGCATCATGGCTACGGCACGCCCGCGCATCTGGCTGCCATCATGGGTTGTGGCCCCTGCCTGCATCACCGCTACAGTTTTGCGCCGATGAAAGAGCGATGGCAGCGCGCCTAAATTCCCGTTTAACGCGAATTTAAACACACTTTGATACGAATAAACAACCATTGCGCGCATTTTGCCCGGCAATTTCTGCAGCCCCAAAACGACACGTCGTTTCTGCAGCCACGAAACCCGGCTTTTACCCTGAGCGACGAATATCCATCCCGTGAGTTGCGTAACGGGTTCCGACGCCATGGGTGTCAAGTCTACCAGAAGCGTCGGCGCCGCCGTCCGGATTCAAGTCTCGCGTACCGGGCGGCCCGCGTCGACACCTCAACATAGCGTCGGGCCCGCGCTCGACCGCATCCTCACGGGCGATTGTATCGCCCTTCTCCAGTCATTGCCTGAGGCCAGTGTTGATCTGGTCTTTGCTGATCCGCCTTATAATCTTCAGCTCGGCGGCGATCTGCGCCGGCCTGATGACAGCCTTGTTGATGCTGTTGATGATGATTGGGACAAGTTCTCGTCATTTGCCGATTATGATGCGTTTACCCGCGCTTGGCTGATGGGCGTGCGCCGTGTGCTCAAGCCTGATGGCGCGCTCTGGGTCATCGGTTCCTATCACAACATCTTCCGCGTTGGCGCGATCTTGCAGGATCTGG
>JBOFIL010000299.1:0-5019 GCA_051650165.1 Allobosea sp. | reverse complement strand
AAGGGCAGGGCGAGGCTCTCATAGCCGCCCCATGAGGCCCCCATGCCAAAGAGCAGCAAGCCATCCAGCATGGCCCCCACAGCCTTCATCGGCACGGGCTTCAGCTCGACGCCGAACAGCGAGGACGCGCCGGTGAAATCGCGTTTCCACAGCGCATGGCCGGGGTCGGATGGCAAAGCAGGGTGCATGACGCGGGCCACTTCCGGCCTCGCTTCAAACCACTGCGCCATGGCAAGCCCGGCCTTCTCCTGTTCGGCAAGGCGCAGATGCAGCGTGCGGATGCCGCGCAAGGTCAGGAACGCATCCTCCGGCGCGATGATGACGCCAAGCTCCTCCCAGGCTTGGCGCAGGCGCTTGAAAAGCTCTGGCGTGCGGGCAGAGACCGTGCCGATCAGCACATCCGAATGCCCGGCATAATATTTGGTGCCGGCCTGAATCGAGAGGTCGACGCCAAATTTATGGCTGTCGAAGAAGATTGGCGTGGCCCAGGTGTTGTCCATGATGACGATGGCGTCATGCGCATGGGCGACTTTGGCGATGGCCGGAATATCCTGCATCTCAAAGGTCTGAGAGCCGGGCGCTTCGGTGAAAACCGCGCGGGTGCTTGGGCGCATGAGGCTGGCGATTCCCGCGCCGATTCCAGGCGGATAGTACTCTGTCTCGATACCAAGACGCTTCAGCATCCCGTCGCAGAACTGCCGTGTCGGGCGGTAGACGCTGTCAGGAACGAGCAGATGATCACCCGCAGACAGGCTGGCCAGCAGCGGCAATGTGCAGGCAAGCAAACCCGATGGGCAGACCACCACACCGGCCCCGCCCTCGAGCGAGTTGGCCGCATGTTCGAGTGCCTCGATGGTGGGGTTTCCCTTGGTGCCGTAGGTGAAGCGTGCACGCCGGGCGAGAAAATCATCCATGGTTGGATAAACCACAGTTGATCCACGTACGATTGGCGGATTTACAAAGCCAAAACTGTCATTTGGGTCGCGCCCGGCAAGCACCATGCGTGTGCGCGGCGAGAGGGCAGAGAGCTCATCAAGCGACAGTTTTTTCATCAGTTTTTCCAAGCGGTTGCAGAATTGCCTGCGATAAGGCCAAGCGAATGCTTGACCGCCCCCGCAAACTCGCATGTGATGCGAAAAGAGAAAAGCTGATTGTCGGTCAACGCGTTGCTTGACGCGCTGGTGTGGCTTTCGTAGGCATCTTCTCGGGTTGGTGCAGATCGGCCATGCGATCAACGCATGTGGTCTGCGCCATCTGAAACCCCAGGCACTGTTGGGAACGGTGCCATGCAAAAGAACAGGGAGTTAATTGCATGAAAAAGCTCATCGCCGCCGCCATTGCTGGCGCGGCTCTCGCCCTCACTGCTGGCGCGGCCTCCGCACAGCAGACAATCGGGCAGGTCAAGCAGCGCGGTATGTTGAACTGCGGTGCCAACACCGGTCTCGCCGGCTTCGGCGTTCCGGATGCGCAAGGCGCATGGACTGGCCTCGATGTTGAATATTGCCGCGCCATTGCCGCCGCCACCATCGGTGACGCCAGCAAGGTGAAGTTCATCCCTCTCTCCGCCAAGGACCGCTTCACCGCGCTCCAGTCAGGCGAAGTGGATGTGCTGGTGCGCAACACCACATGGACCATGTCGCGCGATACCTCGCTCGGCCTCGATTTCCGCGCCGTGAATTATTTCGACGGCCAGGGCTTCATGGTCCGCAAGAAGCTCGGCGTGACCTCGGCCACCCAGCTCAACGGCGCCTCGGTCTGCTCGCAGCAGGGCACCACCACCGAGCTGAACCTCGCCGACTACTTCCGCGCCAACAAGCTGAAGTATGAGATCGTCGCTTTCGCCAGCGCCGACGAGACCATCAAGGCCTATGATGCCGGCCGCTGCGACGTGTTCACCACGGACGCCTCGGGCCTCTACGCCGAGCGTCTCAAGCTTGCGGCCCCGGATGATCATATCGTTCTGCCGGAAATCATCTCCAAGGAGCCACTCGGCTCGTCGGTTCGCCATGGCGACAGCCAGTGGGGCGACATCGTGACCTGGGTGCACTATGCCATGATCTCCGCTGAGGAGCTTGGTGTCACCAAGGCCAATGTCGATGACATGAAGAAGTCCGACAACCCGGAAATCAAGCGTTTGCTGGGTGTTGAGGGCAAGTTCGGCGAGCCGCTCGGCATGTCGAATGACTGGGCCTACAATGTCATCAAGCAGGTCGGCAATTACGGCGAAAGCTTCGAGCGCAATGTCGGCATGGGCTCACGTCTGAAGATCGCCCGCGGCCAGAACGCGCTGTGGTCAAAGGGTGGCCTGCAATACGCCCCGCCGATCCGCTGATCGGATAACATCAGGGTGCAGGAAGCCGAGCTGGCACAAGACCAGCATGCTTCCTGCACTCTCGACCTGTCGATCCTGCGCTATGTGTGCTTTGCCCACGGCGCCTTGATCAGAACCATGAGGGGGGTGCGGTGAGTAGCGATCCGCGGATGAGTGGTGGCACAGCGCCGCCGCAGCAGGCAAAAGCCTCGCTGCTATACGATCCTAAAATTCGAGGCTTTGTCTATCAGGCGGCCCTGCTCGCCTTTGTGGCATTCCTGTTTTACGAGGCTGTGACAAACGCCATTGCCAACCTTGAAGCGCAGAAGATTTCGCGCGGCTTCGGGTTCTGGAACAATGCCTCCGGCTTCGACGTCAACCAGAAGCTGATCTCATACGATGCCTCGACGGGCACCTATGGCCGTGCTTTCTGGGTTGGCTTGCTCAATACCCTCCTTGTCGCTTCCTGCGGCATTGTTTTGGCCACATTCCTCGGCTTTTTCGTCGGCGTTGCGCGGCTGTCCTCCAACTGGATCGTGGCCAAGGTGGCGATGGTCTATGTGGAGGTGATCCGCAACCTGCCGCTGCTTTTGCAGCTTTTCTTCTGGTATAATGCCATCCTCAAGCCACTACCGGGCCCACGCGAATCCGTGTGGCTGTTCAACCAGAGCGTGGCAGTCAACAATCGAGGCGTTTATCTGCCTGAGCCATTGTTCGGGCCCGGCGCAGGCTGGATTGGCATCGCCTTCGTCCTAGGCATCATTGCCGCCATCGCCTTCCGCTTATGGGCCAAGAAGCAGCAGGAAGGCACCGGCAAGCAATATCCGGTGGGCCTTGTGGCTGCCGGCATGATCCTAGGGCTGCCGCTACTGGCTTATCTCGTGCTAGGTCGCCCGGTGGCATGGGCATTTCCGCAGCTCGCAGGCTTCAACCTCCGCGGTGGCACGCAGATTTTTCCTGAATTCATCGCGCTGTTGCTGGGGCTAGTGACCTACACCGCCGGCTTCATCGCAGAGGTGGTGCGTGCTGGCATTTTGGCGGTCTCGAAAGGTCAGACGGAAGCCGCCAACTCGCTCGGCCTGCGCCCTGGGCCCACGCTGAAGCTGGTGGTGATCCCGCAGGCGATGCGCGTGATCATCCCGCCGCTCACCTCTCAGTATCTCAACCTGACGAAGAACTCGTCCCTGGCTGTTGCGATTGGTTATCCCGATCTCGTGCAGGTGTTCACTGGCACGGTGCTCAACCAGACCGGCCAGGCCGTGGAGGTGATCATGATCACGATGGCGGTGTATCTCACCATCAGCCTGCTCACATCCTTCGTCATGAACATCTACAACGCCCGCATGGCGTTGGTGGAACGGTGAGGGCGGGCACATGAGCATCAGCTATCTTCAGCCTTCGCCCATCGCGCCCTCGGCACCGCCGGTTGCGACCAGCGGCGTCGTTCACTGGATGCGGACCAATCTGTTCAATGGCCCGCTGAACACGATCCTGACCCTGATCGTCGGCTACATCGTCGTTACCAGCCTGCCGGATCTGATCCGCTTCTATCTGATCGATGCAGTCTGGAGCGGCACGGACCGCGATGCTTGTCTCGCAGACAAGGTCGGGCGTCCTGTCGGGGCGTGCTGGGCCTATATTGCCGATCGTTGGCAGTATTTTGTCTATGGCTCCTATCCATTGCCGGATCGCTGGCGGGTGAACATCGTCTTCGTGATGTTCGCCATCGGCGTCGTCTGGATGCTGTGGCAGAGCGTGCCTTACAAGACCGTTGGCGCGCTGTTCTTCTTCGTCATCATGCCGGCAACGGCCTGGGCGCTGCTCTTCGGCGGAACACGTTCTACCGGCGTTGTGCTGTATCTTTCAGCTGCGCTTGGCCTTTGGGCCATCTGGAGCGATCTTCAATCGCGCAGGAAAACCGGCGTTTCGGCGTTTTCTCAGCCAGATACATGGATACGCTATGCCTTGATTGCCGGCATGGGGCTATTTGCCTTCAGCGTGTCGCCGCAAGGTTTGCCGCGTGTCGATACATCGCTCTGGGGCGGCATTCTGGTCACGCTAGTGATCTCGGCGGTCGGCATCGTGTTCTCACTGCCGCTCGGCATCGCGCTGGCTTTGGGGCGTCGCTCCAAGCTGCCGATCGTCAAGCTGCTCTCGGTGATTTTCATCGAGTTCGTGCGCGGTGTGCCGCTCATCACCGTGCTGTTCATGGCCAACACCATGCTGCCGCTGTTCGTGCCGCAGGAGTGGTCACCAGACAGGTTGCTGCGTCCGCTCATCGGCGTCGCGCTGTTTGCCGCCGCCTACATGGCGGAGGTGGTGCGTGGCGGCTTGCAGGCCATGCCAAAGGGCCAGTTCGAGGGGGCGATGTCGCTCGGCCTCGGCTATGGCCAGATGATGCGGCTGATCATATTGCCGCAAGCGCTTCGCATCGTCATTCCCGGCATCGTCAACACCTTCATCGGCCTGTTCAAGGACACGACGCTGGTGGTGATCGTCGGAATCTTTGACTTCCTGCGCACCATCGAGGCGACCTTGGTCGATCCGACATGGGCGACACCCACGACAAGAGCCACCGGCTACGCCTTTGCTGGCCTGTTCTATTTCATCTGCTGCTGGGGCATGTCCCGCTATTCGCTCTGGGTGGAGCGGAAGCTGGCTGCCGGGCAGAAACGCTGACATTCGGGGAGTAACCCATCATGGCCACT
>JBOFIL010000298.1:0-3930 GCA_051650165.1 Allobosea sp. | reverse complement strand
GTCTTCGCGCTCTCGACCGCAGACAAGTTCCTCGCTTCAGGCTCGCACAAGCGCGCGCTGGTGATCGGCGCCGAGACCTTCTCGCGCATTCTGGATTGGACGGATCGCACCACCTGCGTGCTGTTCGGCGATGGCGCGGGTGCCGTCGTGCTGGAGGCACGCGAGGGCAAGGGCGACATCACGGACCGCGGCGTCTTGAGCAGCCATATCCGCACCGATGGGCGCTATCGCGACAAGCTCTATGTCGATGGTGGACCCGGCAAAACAGAGCCGGGCAAGAGCGCAATGGTGGGCCATTTGCGGATGGAAGGGCGTGAGGTCTTCCGCCATGCCGTCACCAATCTTGCCGAGACAGTGGAAGAGACCTTCCGCATGACGGGCCTCTCCGCTGCGGATATTGACTGGTTCGTGCCCCATCAGGCCAACCGTCGCATCATTGATGCAACCGCGCAGAAACTCGGCATCGGGCCTGAGCGCGTTGTGGTCACGGTGGACCGGCACGGCAACACCTCTGCGGCGTCCATCCCACTCGCCATGGCGGACGCACATTCACGCCAGCTCTTCAAGCCCGGGCAGCTGATCCTTATCGAAGCGATGGGCGGCGGCTTCACCTGGGGCTCCAGCTTGATCCGCTGGTGATCTTGTCATTTTCTGCATGCAATGAACCAAGCAAATCGTTGAACTAAATGACTTTAAATCGATTTTAGGCCTTGCTGGCCTGCGACCTTCGTCTTAGGCATGTTTCTTTAGGGGATTCTGGAGGCAAGCATGGCTGGGCGTACTGTGACCCGTGTCGATCTTTGCGAGGTCGTCTACCAGCAGATGGGGCTCTCGCGCACCGAGTCGGCTGCGCTCGTGGAAATGATCCTCGACGAGATATGCGATACAATTGTGAAGGGCGAGAATGTGAAGCTCTCTTCCTTTGGCTCGTTCATCGTGCGTGACAAGGGCGAGCGGATCGGGCGCAACCCCAAGACAGGTGTCGAGGTGCCAATCGAGCCGCGCCGCGTCATGGTGTTCAAGCCATCGAATGTCATGCGCGCCCGCATCAACGGGCTCTCGACCGAGGGTCTCAAGGACTAGGTGGCTTGGCGTCTGCGTTGGTTGTGTCGTGTTCCTGTCAGTTCAAGATAGTTGTGAGAACACGTGACACCGATGCCTCTCGACAAAAGCCCAGATGCCTTCCGCACCATCAGCGAAGTGGCGGATGACCTTGATCTGCCGCAGCATGTGCTGCGCTTCTGGGAAACGCGTTTTTCACAGATCAAGCCACTGAAGCGCGGCGGCGGGCGGCGATATTATCGCCCGGATGATGTTGATCTGCTTCGCGGCCTCAAACGTCTGCTTTACGGCGAGGGCTACACCATCAAGGGTGTCCAGCGCATCTTGAAGGATCGCGGGCCGCGCCATGTCATTGCCATTGCGCGCGGCGCGCCAGTCGAGCCCGAGCAAGATGCACCTGCACCTGCGCCGCGAGCCAATTTGGGCCAGACTGCCTTTTCATTACCGCAAAGGGCCGCAGCAGATGACGAGCGTGAAGCTCCTGCCTTGGGCCAAGTGCTGAGCACTGCAGCGCCATACCGCATGCGCAGCGATGCATCGGCGCGCCTGAAGGCCGCCTTGTTCGAGCTTTCAGAGGCACGAGATCGCTTGCTGACCATCACAAGCCCCTCTTTGCCATCTGATGATGCGGCCTGATTTTCCGGTCATCTGAGCGCATTGCCTGCATTGCATCGCCAGCATCTGCTGACTATAAGCGCGTCCAAGTCGGAGCGTAGCGCAGCCTGGTTAGCGCACTAGTCTGGGGGACTAGGGGTCGGAGGTTCAAATCCTCTCGCTCCGACCATTTTTCTCACATTGCCATATCAGGCCAGCCTCAGGCCATCACGGGAGCCGCAAATGAGCCGCATCAAGGTTGTTGCCGGGCCCTATACATTCATTGGCAAGCTTGAGGTGGAGCTTGCCCCCAAGACCTGCGCGGCTTTTCTGAAGACGCTGCCATGGAGCAGCGAGTGCATTCATGTGCGCTGGAGCGGGGAGGGCGTTTGGCTGCCGCTTGGCGACAAGGATTATGGCGTTGGCTATGAAAACAACACCAGCTTCCCCGCGCCTGGTCAGATGATTCTCTATCCGGGCGGTGTCAGCGAAACCGAGATTTTGCTGGCCTATGGCCCGGTGTGCTTCGCTAGCAAGGCGGGACAACTCTCGGGGAATCATTTCCTGACGCTGGTGGAGGGGCTGGAGAATCTTCACCCGCTCGGCCGGCTGACCCTGCTCAAGGGTGTGCAGCCGATCAGCTTTGCGCTGGTGTAAGCCCACCCGGCACCATGGGTCGTGGCTGTGGCAATGCCGCAAGCCCCCAGATGATCCCCAGCATCAGGTAGAAATGCCGCCAGTGGTCGGTGTCGATCTGGAGGCCCTGCACGATCGTCACGAACAGCACGGACCACACCACAATTGCATGGCGCTGCCACGGGCTGGGGCGAAACACCACGCGCCAGCCGGCCACACAGGTGGCGAGGATCAGCGCGGCATAGGAGATGCCCCCAATCCAGCCATAGGAGGCAAAGGCATTGAGATACACGTTGTGGGGATCTTCCGGCCAGAACAGGCGGAAGCGCAGCGGCCCATAGCCGAAGGGCATGTCGAGCAGCTGGTTCGCTGCCGTGCCCATGCGGCCAAACCGGCCCTGAACGCCGGCATCATAGGGCTGGATCAGCTTGGCGCGCTCGGTGAACATCTCGCTGATGGAATCCACCGAGAGAATGGCCAGCAAGGCCAGCACCATCACGATGAGCCCGGCAAAACCGGCGACAACAATGCGCAGCTTTAGCCGCGGTGTAGGGCTGGTAATGAGCAGCAGCAGTGCGCACAGCATCACACTGCCCACGAAATTGCCCCATGCGCCGCGCGAAAACGAGAACAGGATAGCCGCCAGCGGAATGCTCATGACAAGGCAGCCGCGAATGGCCCCCGTCTCGCCGCACAGGATGCGCTGGATGACATAAACAGTGGGCAGCACCATGAAGGGGCCGAACAGGTTGGGGTCTTTGAAGGTGCCGGAGGCGCGCCCGAAGATCGAGAACACCGCGCCAAGCCCGGCCACATCAAAATATCCCAACAGGCCAAGTAAGCCCGATGCCGAAGCCGCAACGAGCATGCCGCGCCGCATTGCTTCCAGCCGGCGCACCGTGTCATCCGCCATGATGATGGCGAAGAAGATGCACGTGATCATGAGATAGACGCCGACTGCGATAAACCGCACCGGGTCAGGCTCGTCCATGTAGGGCACCAGCGCAAACACGCCGCCGATGTTGAAAATGATCAGCAGCACCACGAGCGGGATCAGCTTTTGCGATAGCCGCACGCCTGTGATGGCGAAGATGAACAGCGTCAGTATGAACACCAGCTCGTAGGGCGAGGGCTCGATAAAGGCCAGGCTGGAGACAGCCAGCAAGAGCCAGAGCATGCCCCTTTGCAGCGCATGAACTGGAATGGCCGCCCCGACCTCAGCCGGCGCGGCTCCAGGAGATTTTGCGATGCCCCGGGCAGACGCGCTCAATAGGCGTTCTCCGTCTTCATCAGCGAGATGGGCGTGCGGATGAGGATGTAGAGATCGAACAGCATCGACCAGTTCTCGATGTAATAGAGATCATGCTCGACACGGCGCTGGATCTTGTCTTCGGTGTCGGTCTCGCCACGCCAGCCATTGATCTGCGCCCAGCCGGTGATGCCGGGCTTGACCTTGTGGCGGGCAAAATAGCCATCGACAACCTGGTCGTAGAGGCGGTTCTCGGCCTTGGCATGCACCGCATGCGGGCGCGGGCCGACCAGCGACAAATTGCCCTTGAAGACGACGTTGAACAGCTGCGGCAGTTCGTCGAGCGAGGTCTTGCGGATGATGCGGCCGACGCGGGTGACGCGCGGATC
>JBOFIL010000297.1:0-9184 GCA_051650165.1 Allobosea sp. | reverse complement strand
AAGCTGGGGCTGCCGGTGGGCCTGCAAATCATCGCCCGTCCGCGCGGTGATGGCCGGGCGCTCGCCGCCGCGCTGGCGCTGGAGGGCGTGCTCGATCTGGGGCGCATCACGCCGATTGATCCAAGGGCAGGTGTGTGAGGCCAACCGCCCTTGCCGTCATCCCGGCTGGCGCGAAGCGAAAGGCCGGGATCCAGCATGGTTCTGCATGAAGGCAAGCTGGATCCCGGGCCGCCCTCCGGTCGCCCGGGATGACGGTGGAGGGTAACGCCTTCAAAACAGGCTGCCCTGCCCGCCATTCTCCGGCTTTGCCTTGCCGCCCCTCATCCTGTCCTTCTCCCCGCCGGGCGGGGAGAAGGCACGCTCACCACCATCGCCGGGCCAAGACGCAGAAGGAGCGACGGACAGGCCCTTCTCCCTCTCCCCGCCTGCGGGTAGAGGGCCGGGGTGAGGGGCAGATGTCTCGCGAGGCATGCGCACTCCCTCCCCCACCGCCAGCTGTACCTGCGGCCCATCATTGGCGACCTTGTTGACTGCATCAGACACCCGGAGCAGCTCGAAGGCGTCATCGGGCGGCGGTTTGAGCAAGCTCTCGATGCCCTCGCTCTCATTTGCCGGATCAAGCCACAGCGGCCAGTCTGGCGGATCGAGCATCACCGGACAGCGGTCATGAATGGCGCTCATCACGCCGTTCGCCGGCGCGGTGAGCATCGCAACCGTGTCGATTTCCGAGCCATCGCGGCTGATCCAGGTTTCCCATAATGCCGCGAACGCCATGGGCCCACGGTCCGCCCTTGCGGCCAGATAGGCGCGCCGGTCCGGTGTCTGTTTCGTGCCAAGCCGGTGCCATTCATAGAAGCCATCGGTTGGCATCAGGCAGCGGCGGCGCTTCAGCGCATTGCGGAAACTGGGCTTGGTGGCGGCCGTTTCGGAGCGGATGTTAATAACGAGCGGGAATTCCTTCGGGTCTTTGACCCAGGAGGGCAGGAAGCCCCAGCGCATCAATCGGAAATGACGTGCGCCATTTTCTTGCAGCACCACCGCCACAGGCTGGGTCGGCGCAATGTTGTAGCGCGGCGGAAAATTGGGCCGCTCATCATACGCGAAGAACTGCCGCACGGCGTCTGGCGGCAGGGTCAGGGCAAAACGTCCACACATGAAATGACAGAAAGCGCAGGTTGCTGCGGCGCATCAACCTTTTCTTTCAAGTTATCCGGTATCCGGATTGATGGGGCCTGACGAAATTGGCGGATCAACGTGGTTGCACTTCACGCTGTTCAGGTCGTACGCGATGAGTTGCTCGAAACCGGGCATCTCTCGACCGACTATCTCAACCGATACAACGAAGCCCTGATGCTGATCGAGATGGCGTCAATGGACCCGACCATTGTCGAGGATCTCGCGGCATGGCGCCCCCTCGGCTATGTCGCGCATTTCGAGAATGCCGGCTTGCGCTGCGGGCCAGGAGCCATTGCGGCCTACCAATGCCTCACACCGCTTTCACGCCAGGCTTTCGAGCATCTGTGTTCCGGCATGGACAGGCTGGTGATGAGTGTCGTCAACGCGCTCAACGCACTCAAAGCGCCTGAAGATGCCGTGTTTGTAGTGGACATCGCAGTCAGCTCGTTCAAGAGCCTGCTTTCGCGCGCCACCGCCTTCATCAACACGGGCGGAGACCTGGCCTCCGTTGCATTCGACGAGAGCGAGCTGCAATCCACGGTCGATCAGCTGATCGGGTGAGCCTGATCACGAGGTGATTTGAAGCTCAAAGCCATCTTTTCCAGCGGAAATACCAATAGGGCAGCACGGCGGCGATGATCATGAGTGCAATCGCCATGGGGTAGCCCAATTCCCAGCTCAGCTCAGGCATGGCCTTGAAATTCATGCCGTAGATCGAGGCGATCAAGGTTGGCGGCATCATCACCACCGAGACCACCGAGAACAGCTTGATGATCTTGTTCTGCTCGATGCTCACGAGCCCGAGCGTTGCATCAAGGTTGAACTGGAGCTTGGAAGACAGAAACGTCGCATGCTCCTCGATGGCCTGAACATCGCGCACCGCCGTGCGCCATTCCGCAGAGAAAGCCGCGCCGCGCTTTTGCGGACGGTTCTGGTAGATGGCCGAAAGATACAGCAGCACACGCTCGACCGAGACCATGCTTTCGCGCACATTCGAGATGATCTGCTCATGCTGGCCAATCGAGCGGATGATGCGCTGATAGGCCCCCTGCCGCTCGACATCGCGCGAGCGTGAGTCGAACACCTTGCGCGAGACCTCGTCGATCTGATCGCCGACGCCGCGCAGCACCTCTGCCGCCCGGTCCACCACCGCTTCAATCAAGCCATCCAGCACGCTCTCCGGCTGGCCGGCGCAGCCGCCCGGCTTGGCGACGCGGTTGAGAAAAATCAGGAACGAGCCTGGATCATCATAGCGCACCGTGACCAGCGCCTTCTCAGTCAGGATGAAGGTGACATCGGTGAGCTTGGGTATGTTGGTGTCGGAATGGCAAATGATGCGCGTTGTCATGAAGCGCCCGTTGCCCTCGGTGTAGATCAGCTCCGATGGCTCAAGGTCACGCATTTCCTCGCGCGTCGGGATGGCAATGCCGAGCAGTTTCTCGACACGCGCATCTTCCTCACTCGTCGGATTGACCAGATCGATCCAGACCGCCTGATCAAGCGATTCATCCGGCCCCAACCTGTGCAGGCGGTGCTGCTCCGGGTTGGCGCTGCTGGTCTCGGGCCGGTGGGCAATGATCATAGCGAGCCTTTGTGATCCTGGTCTTCGTGCAGCCGGGCACCATTGGCGCGGCTGAGTGGCCTTTGCGTGCTTCTTGGCCGGACATCTCTTGGCCGGACATGACGACAGAATCACGACATGTGTCAAACCGAAACAAGCCGCCTAGCCTCATGCCATAAACAAACACAAATGCACCATTATGAAATATAATTTGTAGTATATGATTTATTTGTTGAATTATATCTCAATAGAAAATGATATTAACTCATTTTATTCAACGTATAAATCTCTTTTGGTTGAAAAATTATCTCAAATCACTCTAATTAAATGGAAGATTTATCACTTTAATATCATTGGAGATAACGCATATGTGTGGAAGAGGCGGAATTGACGGTGGCTCACGCAGCCAAGGTGCCGATTGGTCGCAGGCAAGCAGCGGAACAGGGCGAAACAGCTTCAACGATGCGCTGGATGAGGCCGCGACAGGGAGTTCACGCGGCAAAGGTGGAATGAACAAGCGTGGCTCGCAAAACACCAATGCGGCCAACAGCAACAGCGCCGGCAACAACACAGCCGTTTCGACATCGAGCACCAGCTCAGTCACGACACCTGTCAGCACTGCCTCGACCTGCTCGGCCACGAATGTCACGAGCAATGCTGGCACCACCAGCATCAGCTCTGAAACAGGTGCATCCTGGTCGCTTGGCAACCTCAAGGGCATGATCAGCAGCGCCATTGACGGCATCTTCAGCTCGAAGCTGGGCGCAATGAGCAACTTCAACACTTCGTTGAAGTTTGATCCCGATGGCGCGGGCCCTGCGCCAGAGATGACCATCACCATCAGCACGGGCACCGGTGCCGGCTGTGCCACACCGGCAAATGATACTGCCGCTGCCGATGTCTCCACATCCGAGACGTCAACGACCGATACTGCCACAACCGAGACTCCCACAACCGAGATGGCCGATGCCGGCTCCAGTGATGTCGCGGGCGATGATGCCGCCACAACAGACGTGGTTGCGGAAGGTGATGTCGCCACCGATGTTGTGGCGGACGGTGGCGCAGGCGACGTGAGCGCAACCGACGCGGTGGCTGCGGACGATGCAGCCACGCATGAGATCCCTGCTGAAACCGATGTAGCGACAGATGCTGATGCCGTCATCACAACGGCTGATGATCTGCCCGCCGATGTGACTGATCCGGTTACCACCGGATCGATCACACCCGTTGTGACAACACCCGCCACGCCAACCACGGATACGGCCACGGATGATCAGCCAGAAGCGGCCACAACCGTGACTGACGAGACGATCACGGCCGAGACAACCGCGCAGGATTGCCCGGTTGAGGAAACGCCTGTGGCAGAGGTTCCTGTGGCTGAAACTCCTGTGGCTGAGGCCCCGGTTGATGAGGCTCCGGTCGAGGAAACGCCAGTGGCGCAAACCCCTGTCGAAGAGACACCCGTGGCAGAGGATTGCCCGGTCGAGGAGGTTCCCGAACATGATGTCAGCGGCAATGGCCAGGGCTGGGGCGACCCACACTTCGTTGGCGCTGATGGCGAGAAATATGACGTGCAGGGCGAAGCTGGAAAGACCTATAATCTGCTCAGTGACCGCGGCTTTCAGGTGAACGCCGATTTCTCGACCTATGCCGGCAACATGAACGTCATGACCAAGCTTGGCGTCACCGCCAAGGGCAACCAGATCGAGATCGGCACCAATGCTGCACTGACCATCAATGGCCAGACTTACGAGCAAGATGGCGCGTATCTCGATGGCATGGTCACCCGCAATGGTGGCAAGGTCACGGTCAAGACCGATGAATACACCGTGGCAGCCTCAGGCGGCTCCTATCTCGATGTCACCTTCTCAGGCCAGAACGTGCAGCGCGACGGCGTGATGCCCACCGGCATCTGGGGCGTGACACTCGATGGCGACGGCAAGCCGCGCCTCTCGGGCGGCGCTTATGGCACGGAAGGCGGCTCGATGCAGGGCGGCGGCGTGCTTGAGAAGGCCGATGGCTCCATCTCCGACAAGGATGATGTCTCCACCTACAAGGAATATGAGGTGACCAATCTGATGGACCTGATGTTCCCGAGCCATAACCGCTACGCCGCCTGATCAGGCGCGCTGGCCATCAATATCCGGAGGGGTGGATGCCATCCCTCCGGACCTTTCGCAGACGGAACATAAGGCTTTCTTGTCTGGAAGAATAAGATTTTATGAGATATATAAACCATTGATTTATCTAATTTATTTTCTAAAAAACTAGCTATTTCTTTCGTGTGATCCGACATGAATCTATACTGCATTCAACTTGAAGCATTTGGAGAAAACACATGATCTCCCGCACTGATTTTACAGGTGGTTCTTCCTACGATCGCGGCAGCTTTGCCGCTTCATCACGCGGAAATTCATTCGCAAACGCGCTTGCCAGCATTGGCGACAAGGGCCCGGCCTTCATCTCGAAGGCGACCTTGCCGCCGGCAAGCTCGGCACGCATGTTCCAGGGTGAGCAAGTGGCGGATGCGTCAGGCTCGTTCATCGGCGCACGCGGTGAGGTTGTCTCGGTCGATCCAGGCACATTGCGTGTCAATGGTCCGGGGCGCTCATCCTCAGGCCTGCGCATCACGGACAGGGAAACCGCGCTGAAGCAGATCGATGCGACTTTCGAGCGGACGCGTGCCCAGCTCACCTCTGCTTCGCAGGCTGACCAGACCGCGCGCAACCCCAATGGCGTCAGCGAGTTTGATCGCCTCAAGAGCCGGCTGGAAGGCGCGACAGCCCGCGAGAATACCGCCCGGTATGGCACGGCCCCAAAGGTCGATGAGTTCACCCGCCTCAAGACTGCCCTTGAGACTGCGAGTGCCAAGGAGAGCGCCGCGCGCCATGGCAGCACAGCACCCAAGGTGGACGAATTCACTCGCCTCAAGACGACCCTCGAAGGAGCCACTTCGCGCGAGAACTCGGCCCGCTATGGCATCTCATCGGCACCTCAGGACGAGTTTACGCGTCTCAAGAACGTGCTGGAAGCAGCCAGCGCCAGGGAGGCCGAGGCGAGAGGCAATAGCGCCGCCTTCAGCGAAGCCGCGCTCGCTGGCGCGCCAGAAGCTGCGCTGCGCAGCGGCTCGCTCTATTCTGAGATGGCCGTGCGGCAGACCAGTGATGCCATCACAGATGAGGAGGCACCAAAGCAGGACACCTACACTGTGGCATCTGCTGATAGCTCCGGTTCCTCAACCGATGAGCGCGGCTAGGCAAGGCGCGCTTACACCCCGCCCTTGACGCCCTTGGGCGGGGCAACATCCTGCGGCACGAAGAAATCCGGCATCAACGGCACAGACGCATCGACACGGTAGGGTGTGAAATCAGTCACGCCCTCCCCGGCCATGAAGGTGTCGTCGATCAGGAAATTTCCCGAGAATTCGCGCGACGGCTTGTTGAAGATCATGTGCGCCGCATCAGCCAGAATCTCCGGCGTGCGGCTGGCCTGCACCATCTTGTCGCCGCCCAGCAGGTTCTGCACGGCTGATGTCGCAATCGTCGTGCGTGGCCAGAGCGCGTTGACCGCAATGCCGCGCTGCGCCAACTCACCGGCAAAGCCAAGCACGCACAGGCTCATACCATATTTGGCAATCGAATAGGCCAGATGCGGTGCAAACCAATGCGTCTTCAAATCGAGTGGCGGCGACAGCATCAGCACATGCGGATTGGCGGCCTTCTCCAGATGTGCAATTGCATATTTAGTGACCATGTAGGTGCCGCGCGTATTGATGCCGTTCATGAGATCATAGCGCTTCATGTCGGTCATCGGCGTGTTGGTTAGGCTGATCGCACTGGCATTATTGACCAGAATATCGATGCCGCCGAAATGGCCCGCGGCCTTCGCCATGCATTCGGCCACATTGGCCTCATCGCGCACATCGAGGATCAGCGGCAGCGCCTTGCCACCAGCTTTTTCGATCTCCTCGGCGGCCGAATAGATCGTGCCGGGGAGTTTGGGGTGCGGCTCGGCGGTCTTGGCGGCAATCACGACATTCGCGCCGTCGCGTGCAGCGCGCAGGCCAATGGCAAGGCCGATGCCACGTGAGCCGCCTGTGATGAACATCGTCTTGTTTTTCAATGACATGGTGATCTCCTCTCTAAACGCTTTTCGTGTGAAGTTCTTGATGAGGCTTCTGGTTCTTGCCTTCTCCCCTTGCGGGAGAAGGTGGCGCGAAGCGGCGGATGAGGGGTGAGGACAAACCCCTCACCCGGCTCGGCCTTGGCCTCGCCACCCTCTCCCGTAAGGGGAGAGGGAAAGATGCGCAGAGCCATCACCCGCCCCCCATGCGATAGCGCTCCGGCTGGCTGCCATCCTCATCCTGAAAACCATAAAGCCGCGCCAGATCGCCGACATGCAGCACTTTGCCCGAGTGGCGTGCAACATCGGCATCGCCAAGCAAATGCGCGGCGGCTCGGCCCGAATAGACCGGGCTTTCAGTGGCCTGGTCGTGCAGCCCTGCATCGCGCACGCGCTCGGTGCGGACAAAGCCAGGCGAGAGCGTCAACGCGGTCACGCCATAAGGCTTGAGTTCTTCGGCAAAGGAAAAACTGAGCCGGCTCATTGTTGCCTTGGCCAGATCATAAAACACATCGCCGAGATAGCCTGCGCTCGTGTCAAAACTCACCGTGGCGACCAGGCCAGACTTGGCCGCCACCATGGCAGGCACGACAGCGCGAGCGGTGAGGAACTGCGCTGTCACGGCGCTGCCAGCCACGCTTTCCAGCATCCCTGAGGGCCGGCGCCAGAAGGGCGTGCCATAGCGCGAGCCATCTGTGTACCGCTGGCCATCATAGCCTTCATTGCCACCCCAGATGGATATGAACAGCGCGTCGATGCGCCCGAAGCGGCGCAGACACCAGCTCACCATCTCGTCAATCTCGCGCTCGCTGGTGTGGTCGCAGCGATAGGGGAAGCCATTCCCGCCCGCCATTTGCACGATGCGCGCCGTGTCCTCGATCGTCTCCGAGCGCCCATCCGTGCGCGGGCCGGCCTCTGATGAGCGGCCCGTACAGACCACCGTAGCGCCTGCTGCACCGAGCCCGCGCGCAATGCCGCGGCCCACGCCCCGCGAGGCCCCAGCCACAAGGCAGATGCGGCCTGATAGATCAGGTGTGGGGGCGAGGTCCACGATATTCAGCTGGCGAGCGCGAGGCGCGCATCAGCGAATGATTCCGCTCCCGCCATCACCGCTGCTTCGAGGCCATTTGCTTCTGTCAAAAGCTGCTCACAATAGAAGCGGCAAAGCGCAATACGACCGCGATGGGCGGGATCATCCGCGCCAGCTGCCAGTTCGGCATCTGCCGCCAATGCTTCCAGCCCAAGGCAGCTTGCGCCATGCACAAGGCCGAACAGGCGCAAATAGGGCGCCGCCGCCGAGAGCGCCTCCTGCGGCGCATTGCCCGCCACCGCACGCTTCATCCAGCTGGTTGCGCGGTCGAACGCCTCAATCGCCTCGCGCAGGCGCGGCGCGGCAAGACCAAGACCGGCATTCCGGCAAGAGATCAACTTGCCCAAAACGGCGCGCTGTTCGGCAATCACGGCATCAACCGCGCCGCCGCCGGAGAGCGGGATTTTCCGCATCACCAGATCAATCGCCTGAATGCCATTGGTGCCCTCATAGATCTGGGCGATCTTGGCATCACGCAGGTGCTGGGCCGCGCCGGTTTCCTCCACGAAACCCATGCCACCATGTATCTGCACACCAACAGCTGCCATCTCGGTGCCAACATCGGTGGAAAAGGCCTTGGCAACAGGGGTGAGTAACGAGGCGCGCTCATGCGCGACTTTCCGCGCCGTCTCATCTTTTTCAAGATGGGCGCGGTCCAGCGCCGCCGCCACCTGATAGCAGATGCCACGAGACGCGTGGGCGAGTGCCTTCATGGTCATCAGATCGCGCTGGACATCCGGATGCTCGATGATCGGGCTCATCTCGGAAGCAGATGCCCCGGCGGCGCGGCCCTGCTTGCGCTCATTGGCATACCACAGCGCCTGCTGGTAGGCGCGCTGGGCGATGGCAACACCCTGTAAGCCAACGCCAAGCCTCGCATTGTTCATCATCGTGAACATGCAGGCGAGGCCACGGTTCTCCTCGCCAACCAGCCAACCAACCGCGCCGCCATTGTCGCCAAACACCATGGTGCAGGTGGGCGAGGCATGCACGCCCATCTTGTGCTCGATGGAGTGGCAGCGCACATCATTGCGCGCACCCAATGAACCATCCGCATTGACCAAGAATTTCGGCACGACGAAAAGCGAGATGCCGCGTGTGCCTGCCGGCGCATCTGGCAATCTGGCCAGCACCAGGTGGACAATATTGTCCGTCATGTCGTGCTCGCCATAGGTGATAAAAATCTTGTTGCCGGTGATGCGATAACTGCCATCGCCCACGCGCTCGGCCTTGGC
>JBOFIL010000296.1:0-2587 GCA_051650165.1 Allobosea sp. | reverse complement strand
ACCACCAGAATGGCGAGTTCTCCCGCCGGAATGCCGAACATGGAATTGTCCTTGCTAAAGCTCTGGAGCGGTCGATCTGAATTGAAACAGATCAACCGCTCCATCCTCTGGTTTATCGCATTTCCTTTCGTCCAACCGGTATCCACTTGGCCGGAAAATGCTTTAGTCGCTGACGCCGTCGCGCCCGGTAATGGTCATCATGCTGGCGGTGAGCATCGCAATCAGCCGGCGCTTGCCATCCGCCTCGGCATGGACCTCGGCGAGCGCGACTGTCAGCGTACGTCCGGCCTTGATCACGCGCCCCTGCGCAATCAGCCGCTCGCCTGCGGCGGGGGCCATCAGGTTGATCTTGAACTCGGTGGTCAGCACGCCTGCCCCCGCCGGCATCAGCGAGAGCGCGGCATATCCGGCGGCGGAGTCGGCGATGGTCGCGACCGCACCGGCATGAACAAAGCCATGCTGCTGGCTGATATGGCCGGCCACAGGCAGCACGATCTCCACCTCGCCGGGTGCGACGCGCCCAAGGCTCGCACCTATCGTCGCCATGATGCTCTGCTTGGCAAAGCTGGCGCGGATGCGCGCTTCAAAGCCCTCATCTTGCGGGATCATGCCGCCTCCCCTTGCGCTGATGCCGCCGCGAGAGGCTGCCAGTCACGCGCGACCATCGCAACCGCGCTGCGCAACACATCGACATGCGCGCCGGGCTTGACGCCCTCCGTCGCCAAATGACGGCGGAAGGCACGCGCGCCGGGCCGGCCCGGAAACAGCCCGACGAGATGGCGCGTCATCGCATGGAGCCTGACGCCCGCTTCAAGCTGCCGCGCCATATAGGGCTCGTAAGCCTCCAGCGCAGCGAAGGCATCAGCATGAGTTGCCGCTTCGCCGAACAGTTCGGGATCGACATTCAGAAGGATTTCCGGGTTCTGATAGGCCTCGCGCCCGACCATCACACCATCGAGCCGCGCCACATGCTCATGCCAATCAGCCACCGAGACAATGCCGCCATTGATCGTGATGGGCCAATCGGAGTGAGCAGCCTTGAGGCGATGCACCAGCGGATAATCCAGCGGCGGCACATCACGGTTTTCGCGCGGGGAGAGGCCCTTCAGCCAGGCCTTGCGGGCGTGGACGATCAGCGCATCCGCGCCGGCCGCTTTCACGGCTGCGGCCATAGCGAAGAGCGCCTCTTCCGGGTTCTGGTCATCAACGCCAATGCGGCATTTCACCGTGACGGGAACGGATACCACCGCCTTCATCGCCGTGACGCAATCTGCCACCAGCACGGGCTCGCGCATCAGGCAAGCGCCGAACGCGCCATCCTGCACGCGGTCTGACGGGCAGCCGCAATTCAGGTTGATCTCGTCATAGCCGAAATCCGCCCCGATCCGGGCCGATGCCGCCAATGCTTTGGGATCACTGCCGCCAAGCTGGAGCGCGAGAGGCTGCTCGAAAGCATCGAACCCAATAAGGCGCTCGCGGTCACCATGGATGACCGCGCCGGTTGTCACCATCTCGGAATAGAGCCGTGCATGGCGCGAGAGCAGCCGATGGAACACGCGGCAATGCCGGTCCGTCCAGTCCATCATCGGCGCGACAGAAAAGCGCCAGGGGCTTGCCATCCCCGCCCCTGTCTTGCCTTGTGCCACTGTTTTCTCGCTGCTCATATCGCCCGCATAGCGGATCACGCGCAGCCGCGCCATCATTGCATCGGCTGAGCAGGCATGCGGCCATCAGGCATCCAGCGCGACAAAATCCTTGGCCTCTTCCAGTTCCGCAGGCTTTCTTCGCCTCGGCATCACAGGCTTGATCTGGCCCAGTTTCGAGGCTGTCTTTTGCAGGATGACCTCGGCATGGCTGCAAAATGTCTTGATGGAGAAAGGCTTGACCACCATCACATCGAGCTTCAGCGCCTGCGCGATGCGGATGGTGCGCATGTTGGCATAGGGCACCGTCACCATCACACGGTCGATGTAGGGGGCGAGCGAATCTGCCGCGCGCAGGATGTCGATGATCTCGCTCGCGCCTTGCGGGTCCAGGTCGCAATCGAGCACAACCAGATGGAACTCCGTGGTCCAGAACGCCTCGGCCAGTTCCTGATTGTCTTCTGTCTCGAAGATCGAGGTGACCTTCATCATCATCAGGAATTCGCGCGCCATGCGCCGCTCGAAGCTGCTGCGATTGGCAATCAGCACCTTGGCATAGGGGTAGGGACGCGGCTTCCACATGAACTGAACTCACGGTTGCAGTTCATGGATATAATACAACCTTTAATTGAGTATGACTTCACTATACAACCCGCGCGCATAGCAGCATGCGCCTCAAGCGGCTTTCAATCCGCCCTTCTGCTCGATGAAATCGACAATGGCATCGACGCCATCTCCGGCGCGCGTATTGGCAAAGACGAAGGGACGCTGCCCGCGCATCAGCTTTGAATCGCGTTCCATCACGGAGAGGTCCGCGCCGACATGGGGGGCAAGGTCGATCTTGTTGATGACCAGCAGATCCGAGCGCGTGATGCCGGGGCCGCCCTTGCGCGGTATTTTCTCGCCCGCAGCCACATCAATCACATAGATGGTGATGTCGGCCA
>JBOFIL010000295.1:0-1256 GCA_051650165.1 Allobosea sp. | reverse complement strand
GTAACAAAAAAGCCCGGCATTTCTGCCGGGCCTTTGATCGTTTGCAGGTCGATGCGATCAACGCTTCGAGAACTGGAAGCTACGGCGAGCCTTGGCACGGCCGAACTTCTTGCGCTCAACCACACGCGAATCGCGGGTGAGGAAGCCTTCTTTCTTCAAGATGCCGCGCAGGTCCGGCTCGAAATAGGTGAGGGCCTTCGAGATGCCATGACGCACCGCGCCTGCCTGGCCCGAAAGACCGCCACCATTGACCGAGACCATCACATCATACTGGCCATGGCGATTGGCGACATGCAGCGGCTGCTGAAGCACCATGCGCAGCACGGGGCGCGCAAAATACACCAGGATGTCGCGCTTGTTGACGATGATCTTGCCGGAGCCCGGCTTGATCCAGACCTTGGCGACAGCATTTTTGCGCTTGCCGGTGGCATAGGCGCGGCCAAGCTTGTCGAGCTTCTGCACATGCTTGGGTGCTTCAGCCTGCGCGGCGGTCGCGATCTGGCCAAGCTGATCGAGTGACTGGAGAACTTCTGCCATGATCAGACCCTCACATTCTTGCGGTTGAGCGCGGCAACATCGACAGCCTCGGGCTGCTGGGCCTCATGCGGATGGGCGGCGCCCTTGTAGACACGCAGATTGCCGAACTGCTTGCGGCCAAGTGGCCCGCGCGGCAGCATACGCTCCACGGCCTTCTCAACGATGCGCTCAGGAAAGCGGCCATCCAGAATGAACTTGGCTGAGCGCTCCTTGATGCCACCGATGTAGCCAGTGTGGTGGTAATACACCTTCTGCTCACGCTTGCGGCCGGTGAACACCACCTTGTCGGCATTGATGACGATGACATTGTCGCCGCAATCGACATGGGGGGTGAAGGCGGCCTTGTTCTTGCCGCGCAGACGCAGCGCGATCAACGAGGCCAGACGCCCGACCACAAGGCCGGAGGCATCAATCACCACCCACTTCTTCTCGACCTCGGCGGGCTTGAGCGAGACTGTGCTGCGCATCATCTCTTTGGCCCTTTCGGTTTTGGGTTGAAGCTGGGTTGGTTGAAAACAATACGCCGCCGACGAAAGGACACATCCCATGCCGGCAGCGCGTTCGGGTGGCTTATGAGGTAGAGGAGGGTGGGTGTCAAGCATATTCAAACGCACAGATTTGTTGAATATGATTGAAATTCAATGAGTTGAGAATAATGGTATTATGATACCTGCATTTCCTGCGATATGTGTTTCCGTCATGGTCGGGGTTTTACCGAC
>JBOFIL010000294.1:0-2171 GCA_051650165.1 Allobosea sp. | reverse complement strand
CGGGCCATCAGCCCATCAGCGCACATTTCGCGCCCACCGCCGCCGCCCTCTTCGGCGGGTTGGAAGATCACCGCCACCGTGCCGGTAAAATCCCGCGTTTCAGCGAGGTAACGCGCGGCGCCGAGCAGCATGGCGGTGTGGCCATCATGGCCGCAAGCGTGCATCTTGCCAGGCACGGTGGAGCGATGCGGCAGGTTGGTTTCCTCCTCGATCGGCAGGGCGTCCATATCGGCGCGCAGGCCAATGACCTTGTTGCCGGGCAGCTTGCCCTTGATGATGCCTACGACACCGGTGCGACCCAGCCCGGTGACGATCTCATCAACACCGAATGCCTTGAGCTTCTCCGCCACGACCGATGCCGTGCGATGCACATCGAACAGCAATTCGGGGTTGCGATGGAAATCGCGCCGCCACTGGATGGCCTCGGCTGTGATTGCGTTGATGCGGCTGGTATCGGGCATGGTTCACCAGGGTTGGCCACGCCGCGCAATGATTGGCGCTGCTGTGCATGGCAGAAATCGAATTGATGTGATTAGACCGGCTTGGACCAATCAAAGCAAGCGACATGCCGCGCTACAGCCCAAATTGTGTCCGCCACGCAAGCGCATCATCAAGCGCCACATTCGAGCCGCACAGGATGAGCCCGATGGTCTCATCGGGCCCAAAACTGTCTCTCCGCGCCATCGCGGCCGCAAGAACAGCAGAAGCCGCAGGCTCGACCAGCATGCGCTCCGTTTCGAGGATCGTGAACAAGGCCCGTACAGCCTCGCGGTCTGGCACAAGGACAATCTCATCCAGAAAGCTGCGAGCCGCGCTTAATGTTCGTTCCGTCACGAAAGGCGCGCCCAATGTGCGCGCAATCGAACTGGGCTTGATCGATACCGGATGTCCGGCATTGATCGCCTGCGTCATCGTGGTCGCGCCCTCGGTCTCGACGCCGTGAATGCGCACATGCGGCCAGATGCCCTTGAGCGCCGCGCTCACCCCTGCGGCAAAGCCGCCGCCACCAATCGAGATGAACACGTGATCGAGCGGGGCTGTGGCATCGGCCACAAGCTCAAGACCCAGCGTGCCATGTCCTGCGATAACATCCGGGTCATCATAGGGATGGATGTAGGTCATGCCCGCTTGGCCTAACTCTTCGGCGCGGGCGAAAGCCTCGGCAGCGTCAGTGCAGAGCTGCACTTCGCCGCCCGCCTGTTTTGTCAGGGCGATGTTCAAGGCCGGTGTTGCCTGCGGCATCAGCACCAGCGCCTTCAACCCAAGCGCGCTCGCAGCCAGCGATACGGCGATAGCGTGGTTGCCACCCGAGACAGTGACGACGCCGGCGGCACGTGCGGCATCGTCCAGTTGTAAAAGCTTGTTGAAACAGCCGCGCAGCTTGAACGAGCCGCCAAGTTGGAGCCCCTCGCATTTGATCAGCGTGGCCGCCCCTGTGAGCGCCGAGATTGCCGGGCTGGCATAGGTCGGGGTGCGTCGCACACGCACTGAAATGCGCGCGGCGGCCTGCGTGATGTCACCCAGTGTTACATCGAATGGCGGGGGCGTGTTTGGCGCGTGCTCAGTTGCAGGGGTCTGTTTCGGCATGATACCAACCAAGCGGCTGTTGCGGCAATGGTCAAGGCATCGTGTCAAAGCACAGGTAAATTTACATCATGAGCGGCATGAATATGCTGGTTTATCTCGTGCCTCTGGCTTTATCCGGGCTCAGTAGCAGGGCCAGATGCAAGACATGGAAGGCGCGGGGCTGAATTCTACCCATTGCTGCACAGCTCGCTTGGCTGCATTCTCCCACCACAAAGACGCGGGCCCCATCGAGGAGAGCTGCGCATGGGAGGATGGCAATGACATACACGATTTCACGGCGTGAACTTCTTGCGCTCGCTGGCGCGTCGGTGGCTTCGCTTACCTGTTCCGGGCAAGCATTCGCGCAGGCCTGGCCGCAGGGGCGCACGCTGAAGCTTGTCGTGCCATTTCCGCCGGCTGGCGCGACCGATGTGCTCGGCCGCCTGATCACCGAGCGCCTCGGGCAGATGTGGAGTGTCAACTTCGTTGTCGAGAACAAGCCAGGCGCAGGCGGCAATATCGGCACGGATCAGGTGGCGAAGGCTGATGCCAATGGCGATACGCTGTTGATTGTCTCGGTCGGCATGGCGACCAACCAGTTTCTC